>JAICVT010000301.1 GCA_025935235.1 Ktedonobacterales bacterium
CCACCGCTGCGCATCGCTCCGCTGCCTGTTCCGCCGGACCAGTTCATTGGGCGTGCGCGCGAAGTGGAGGGAGTGCGCGCGCTGCTCAGTGACTCGGCGGTTCGGCTGGTGACGCTGACCGGCCCCGGTGGCATCGGCAAGACACGGCTGGCCACGCAGGTCCTTCAGACGCTGGCGGGAACCTTTCGCGACGGTGTCTGCTTTGTCGCGCTGGGTGACCTGGTTGATCCCGCGCTTGTCCCGCACACCATTGCCTCGGCGCTAGGCATTCGCGAATCCGCCTTCGAGACGCCGGAGTCGCTGCTGGTGGAGGCGCTAGCGTCGCGCCAGATGCTGCTCGCGCTCGACAACTTCGAGCAGGCGCTGGCGGCCGCGGATGACGTGGAGCGCCTGCTGGTCGCCTGCCCCGGCGTGACCATGCTGGTGACGAGTCGCTCGCCGCTGCGTCTGGCGCGCGAGCGCGAGTATCCCGTGCCGCCGCTGTCGCTGCCAACGAGCCAGACCGAGCTGACGCCAGAAGCATATCTGGCGTGCGATTCCGTGGCGCTGCTGCGCCAGTGCGCGCGCGCCACACTGCCCGACTTCACGTTGACTGAGGCCAATGCCGACGCGGTAGCGGCGATCTGCGTGCGGCTGGATGGCGTGCCGCTCGCCATTCAGCTAGCGGCAGCGCGTCTCAAATACCTGCCGCCAGCGACCCTGCTGGAGCGGCTCGACCAGCAGCTTGCTCTGCTGACGGGCGGCCCACGTGATGCGCCAGCGCGCCAGCGCACCGTGCGCGCGACGCTGGACTGGAGCTATCAACTGCTGACCCCTACCCAGCAGATGCTCTTGCGGCGGCTGGCCGTCTTCGCGGGTGGCTGGTCGCTCGAAGCGGCGGAAGCGATCTGCGCGGGCGATGGCATCGAGCGGGCGGATACGCTTGATCTGCTGGCGAGTCTGGTAGACCAGTCGCTCGTGCTCGTCGCGGAGCGTGAGGGAACGGCGCGCTATCGCCTGCTCGAACCGGTGCGCCAGTATGCCGAGGAGAAGCTGCTCGCGTCAGGAGAAGAGGTCGTCGTTCGCGATCGCCATCTGGCCTGGATGCAGGCGCTTGCCGAACGCCTGGGCGCCGAGACGTGGATCATGCCGCCCGGTGATTTGATGCGCCAACTGCGGCATGAGGGCGCCAATCTGCGCGTCGCCATCGCCTGGAGCCGACGCGATTCCACCGGCCAGACTACGCTGCGGCTTGCAGGCGCCTCATCTGGCCTCTGGGTGGCGCCCGGGCTGGTCAATGAGGGGCGCGAGACGCTGCGCGAGGCGCTGGCGCGCGCAGATCCTGCCATGCAGCCGGAGGCGCGCGCCAGCGCGCTGATCACGGCGGCTGGATTGGCAGGGCTACAGACCGATCTGGCTGAGATCGAAGCGCTGATCGAGGAGGCATGGGCGATCCTGGGCAGGCTGGGCGCCAAGGCAGCGCAACTGCATATGCTGATCGTGACGGCGCGTGTACGCGCGAAGCTGACGTGGCGCGGCGCACACGACGAGATCGAGGCGGCGCGTGAGGAGGCGCTGCGCATCTGCCGCGCCAGGGGCGACCTGCGCGCGGTCGCCGAGACGCTCTATTTCTGGGGCGATCTGGCAGTAGATCTTGGCGAGTATCAGAGCGCCCGCCGCCAGCTCGAAGAGTGCCTGGACGCCTGCGAACAGGTGGGCGATCCGTACTTGCGTGGCTTTCCACTGGTTACGCTGGCGCGGGTGGCTTGTGCCGAGGGTGACATCGCCCAGGCGCGCGCCTACGCGCGCGAGGGCCTGGCGCTGCGCAGCGCCGAAACCTCGTGGCGTTGGCTGCGCGCCGTCGCGCTCAACGCGCTGGGTGAGGTCGAGCGCTATGCTGAGAATGACGCCGAAGCGGCGGCGCTCTTCAGCGAGGCGCTGGCCATCTATCAGGCGCAGGCCGACGAGCCAGGCATCGCCTGGACACGCCACGACCTGGGACATCTCGCGCTGCGCGCTGGCGAGACCCAGCGCGCGGCGACACTCTTCTCCCAGGCGCTGACCGCACGTGATCGGCATAGATATTTCCTCGGGGTGGCCACCGGTCTGGCGGACATGGCAAGTGTCGCCAGCGCGCTGGGGCGCCCCGCGCCAGCCGCACGCCTCTTTGGCGCCGCCGACGCCCTGCTGGAGCGCATCGGCCTCGTCCTGGCACCCGTTGACGCGCTGACGTTCGACCGCGATCTCGCAAGCGCGCGCGCCGCGCTGGACCCGGCGATATTCGCCGCGGCGTGGGACGCGGGCGCCGCCCTCACCACAGAGGACGCTATCGCCGAGGCCCTCGCGGAGGCGCGTCGCGGCGCCTGAGTCGCTCACTGCCCCATCCCCCGCCCATTCCGTGACATCATCGAGAGTCCATGCGCGTCGAATGTGCCTGCCCGGTGATGCCTCTGCGGTTTCCTGTGCGATGGCGGATCACTGGAGGCGTGTACGAGGATGTACCGCCGCTGTCCGCTGAAGGGAGCATCCTGTGCAAGTCCTGCAAGCTCGAATCGCACGCGGCGCCGTGTTCGCCGTATTTGTAGCACTCTCGCTGCTGCTGTCAGTCTTCGCCTCGACGCGGATGGCGCAGGCGGCGCCCACCACGGTGTTCACCAATCCGCGGATCGCGCAGAAGGTCACTCTGCCGCAGACCAGCATCGACGGCCCGGCGCTGTGGACCAGCGCGACCGGCGACATTCGCGCCGAGATCGCCTACACAGGCACGGACCCAGCGCACCGTCTGAATGTCATGACCAGCGCCGACGGTATCCACTACGGCGATAAACACATCCTGAGTGAGACGTCGTTTGCGCGTCCGGCGCTGGTTCGCCTGGGCAGCGGTAGCGGCGACAGCATCGCCCTGGCGTGGACCGGAACCGACCGCAGCCACCGACTGAATGTGCTGGTTGGCAATCCGGGCCACGGCTACACCAAGCTGACCCTGAATCAGATGAGCTTCACGGCGCCATCGCTGGCCATGAATGGCGGGTATCTCTATCTGGCGTGGACGGGAACTGACGCCAACCACTCGCTGAATGTCGCGCGCATTGTCTGGCGCGGCGGGATGTATCTGGACAAGAAGGTGACGCTTTGGAGTCTGCACAGCCCCACGCGGCCCAGCCTGACCTATGACCCCAACGCCGATCAGTTCCTGCTGAGCTGGGTGGTCGCCGGGACGAATCGCATCGCCTTCGCAACCGCAAAGGACGGCCTGAGCTACACCGTGGCCACCGCCTCGCCGCTGCCCCAATGGAGCTATAGCGGCCCGCACATGATCGGCCTGCCAGTCAACAACATGCCGCGCTACTTCTACGCCTGGACGGGAACCGATACCCAGCGCTCGCTCAATGCGCAGTTCACGGAGTCCTTCCCGCGCTGGCCAGATGTCGCCGCTACGCAGACGACCTTCGGTGAGCAGGCGCTGGGTGGTCCGGCGCTGGGCTATGTCGGCGCGGCCAATCGCGCGCTGCTCGCGTGGACCGGCACAGACGCCGCCCATCACCTCAACATCGCTGTGCTGAGTGTCGGTCAGTGATAGCGTTCGCCACCTGGAGCCTGGAGCCTGGAGCCTGGCGCTGGCGTGGCGGCGAAGTCCGAGCCAGCGCCAGGCGCGCGGCGTCGAGCGCGCCAGATGATGTCCTGACACACAATGGCATGTGGACCACGGCAGAGCGGAGGAATGCCATGAACATCCGCAGGGTAGGGGCCAGCGCTCTGATGGCGCTGACCATCGGGTTCGGCCTCGTTAACATCCAGCCAGCACAGGCCTCGCCGCGCTCGTCCGGCGCCCCGCGCACGGCGAGCGCGCTGACACCGTCGCAGGCTGAAATCACCAAAGTCACGCTCGCTGATACCAGCATTGCTGGCCCCGCGCTCTGGACGACGACCAGCGGCGCCGTGCGCGGTATTCTGGCGTGGACGGGTACAGACGCCGCCCATCATCTCAACGTCAGCTCGACCGCCATCGGAACCAAGTTCGCGAACAAGGTGACGCTGGCCGACACGTCCCCCACCCGCCCTGCCGTCACCCGCACGCCTGGCGGAAAAGTAGCGGTCGCGTGGATTGGTACCGACGCGAATCACACTCTCAATGTGCTGTATGACGTCTATGGCGCCCGCGCGAAGCTGACCCTGTGGGGCGAGACGAGTCCCTACAGCCCGGCGCTCGTGGCTGCCAGCAACACCACGTTGACGTTGTCCTGGACAGGCTCCAACTCAGCGCATAGCCTCAATCTGCTGACGGTTGGCGTTGGCGCCACAGTGACGAAAGGCGCCAAGACGACCCTTTGGTCGTATGGCAGCCAGACCGGGCCGAGCCTGAGCTATGAGGCGTCACGCTCAGAGTATCTGCTGGCCTGGACCGCAACCGCGCCAGCCGGCCAGATCGCCGTCGCCAGCTCAGCGGATGGCCGAACCTGGAGTGCGCGCACGCTGCTGAGCGACTGGAGTTCCGCCACGCCGAGCTTGCTGGGCATCGTCGGCGGCTACTATAACATGCCGCAGCACTACATGGCCTTTACCTCCGCTGACCCTGAGCATGCGCTGTACTTTCTGTCCAGCAGCGCGTTCCCACGATGGTCTGATCCCAGCGACGCGCGGGTCAGGCTGGCGGAGAGCGCCACTGGCGCTCCGGCGTTGGGCTTCATCAGCGGGCCGGGCCTGTTGCTGGCGGCATGGACAAATACAGACAGCGCGCGCCATCTGAACGTCGCCATCCTGACGGCGCTGGCGCCCTCGCCGTGCGCGCTGCCGGGCGTCAATCCGGTGGCGCCCAGAGTCATCACCGCTGGAACATCTGGGCGGCGGGAGGTCGCGCTGACGTTTGACGCGGGCGGAGCCGAGGGCCAGCCATTCGCGCTGCTCGATACGCTCAAGAGCAAAGGCTCCGTCCCGGCGACCTTCTTCTTCACCGCAGAGTGGGCGCAGTCGCATCAGGCGGTCGTAAATCGGGTGAAGAGTGATGGCCACCGCATCGGCAATCACACGGTGGATCACTCAGACCTCGTCAGCCCCGCGCGTTCGAGCGCCTTCATCTGCTACCAGCTTGGGCTGGCCAACCAGATCATCGCCGATCGGGCGGGCATTGCGGGGACACGCCCCTACTTCCGCCCACCCAACGGTAGCTACAACTCGCAGGTGGTAAACAGCGCGGCTGGCATCGGCTACAGCACCGTCCTGTGGAGCATAGACACGATTGACTGGAACGACGCGACGACCGCCAACGCCATCTACAACAAGGTGGTGAGCAATCTCGGCCCCGGCAAGATCATCCTGATGCATGTCGGCAGCCTGCATGAGCCAGAGGCGCTGCCGCGCGTGATTGATTACATCAGGAGCCAGGGCTATAGCATCGTCAGCCTTGATCAGCTGCTCGCGCCGTAGTGGACGGTAGAGAGAGCGGCTGAAGCGCAAACCAGGGGCGATCCTCACGGTTCGCCGCGAAGCCCGCCTGCGTGGAGTGGAG
>JAICVT010000185.1 GCA_025935235.1 Ktedonobacterales bacterium
AATCCTGCGCCGCCTGGCTGGCGCGCTTTCATGTGTGAGTGACCCTGGCGTGTTGGCTGCGCGTTGACTGACGCTGCGCCGGATGCGCTCTCCTGGTGGCGATGTGAGGTTGTGGCGATGAGAGGCGTCCGGCGCTTCTCATCGCAGAAAATCCAGCAGCAGGCGATTGACCTGCTCGGGCGCGTCGCGCTGGACCCAGTGGCCAGCCCCGGCGATGCGCTCATAGCGCCACGTTCCCCGTACAAACGGCTCGGACGCCAGCATGGCGCTCTCGGTCAGGTAGCGGTCATCCACCCCGAAGATCGCCAGCGTCGGCGCCTGGATCGGCGGGAGCTTTGGCGGCGCTGCCATCAGGCGGGTCGCCGGAAGGTTGGCGCGATACCAGTTCAGCCCGGCGGTGAGCGCGCCTGGCTCCGAGAGCAGCGCGATGTAGCCCTCCGCGTCAGCCACGCCGCCAAAGAGCGTGCGCAGCAGATACCAGTCGTCGGCCCGTAGCGTATCCTCGATCTCGGGAACCTGGAAGAGCAACCGATACCAGCTCTTTTGCAGCGATTCCAGGGTAGGCCGCTCGCGCGTGGCCGGATGCCCTACCGAAAGCACAGCCAGCCGCTCCACCCGCTGCGGCTGGAGCGCAGCGAAGAGCCAGGCCACCGCCGCGCCCCAGTCGTGGCCGACGATGTGGGCGCGCGCCAGGCCAAGCGTTTCCATCAGCGCCGCGACATCGGCCACGCTGTTCGAGAGCGCATATTCCGCGACGCCGTCTGGTCGGTCGGTCTGGCCGCGCCCACGCAGATCGGGCGCGATGACACGGTAGCCCGCCGCAACCAGCGCCGGAATCTGCTCGCGCCACACGGCTGACGTGTCGGGAAAACCATGCAGCAGGATCACCGGGTCGCCCGCGCCCTCATCCCGCACGAAGAAGCGCAGCCCATTGGCCGTCACGAAGGACATCAGCGTCTCCTCTCGTCCGTTTCACGAGCGCGCGTCAGGATCCCTGGCCGGTTGCGCGACGGCTATCGCCGACGATGCATGGACACCAAAGTAGGGGCCGGTCGCCTTCACCCGCTGCTGTACATCCGGCGGCAATCCATCGGGCATAGCGTCCGCGAGCCAATAGATCATTCGTCGCGCGACATGCGGCGTGACCAGCGCGGCCCGCAGCCAGGTGATGGCTTCTGGCGCCGCGTCGTGCCGTTGAGTGGCTGCGATTGTCCAATGGTACATGGGAGTGACGGCGGCGTCGCGCGTGTGCTGATAGGCGCTCATGGTCGTTTCCCAGTCGGCGCCGCGCAGCGTCGCGTCGAGCGCGTCGGCCAGTGGAAACGCCTGCGAGACGGCGTCGCCGATCCCTGAACCGTTGCTGGGGTCTTTCAGATAGGCTGCGTCACCGGCCAGCGCCCAACCAGGGCCAAAGGGCCTGCGCAGATAGTTCTCAATCCCGCGCGTGCCAAAGAGCTTGCCGTTCTCCAATGTGACATCGCGCATGCGGGCCGCCATGCCTGGCAGCGCGCGGAAACGTTCCTCGAACAACTCGCGCGGGTTGGCGCGGAACGCCTCATACTCCTCTGGCTGTAGTTCGAGCGCCAGGCAATCTTCATCTGGGCGCATGGGGAAGACAAACCCGATGCGGTCGTCGCAGAAGAAGATCTCCAGGGCGGTCTCCGGCAGCGGCGTCAGGCCGTGATAGTAGCCGTAATACGCGGGACGAAGCGCGGGCGTCGTGTCGTAGCGTTCTGCCTTCACCCACTCCGCCACCTTCGAATACTTGCCATCGGCGCCCACCACGACGCGCGCATGTACCTCGCGCCGCTCGCCATCGCGCGTGCGCAGCGTCGCCCCGACCACACGGCCATCTTGCTCGATCAATCCCTCGACGATGGTTTGCTCGTGAAATTCGACACCGCCGCGCTCCCTGGCGTGCCGAATCAGAATGGAGTCGAGCGCATCGCGCCGAGGGGCGAGCATCGTAGCGCCCGCTGGCCCCGCTGGTCCCTCGAAGAGGCAATCCTCGATCCAGGTACGTGAGCGCGTAACGCGCCGGAAGCCTGCCGCGTGCAGGTCATCCAGCACCCCTAGCCGCTTGAGCGCCATCATGCCGGAGGCGATCACGAAATGCGTGGAGAGTGTGTCGCTGGGAAACGTGTCGCGATCTACCAGCAGGACGCGGTGGCCTTTCTCACCCAGTAGAAGCGCTAGACTGGCCCCGGCCACCCGCGCTCCCACCACCAGCACATCATAGTCCGAGTCCATGTCGCGCGCTCCATTCTGTCGCGAGCCTCGGCGATTGCCTCCAGGTTGATTGCGCCTGAGGATCTTAGGGAGATATGCTTCACGAATTTCTGCGCGCACTATATCACTCCGACAACCGAGGCGCGCCTCCCTGCCGCCTTACACCTGGCGCGCCACACGCGAGAGCGGGTGGCCCTTGGCCTTCATCTCCAGCCGGTTGAACCAGCCAAAGGCGCTCTGGCTGACGGTGAACCCGTCTTCCTCCAGCAGGCGCTGCGTCTCGTTGAGCGCCTCGCGCGCGACGGATGGCACAGACAGCTCCACGAAGAGGTGCGCGAACGAGTGCAGCAGCACAGCTTTCGCGCCCAGGTTGCGCGCGACCTCGGCGATGGCAGGCGCCGCGCGCGCCGCGACCGCCAGCGGCTCGGCCTCATCCTTCTTCTCCACGGCCGCGAACACCACCAGTCCGTCGCCGATGCTCGCCGGTTGCGGCTCGCGGTCGGCCAGCTTCGAGCGCCCGCGCTCGGTCGGCTCGGCGGTGAAACTATCCACATGCCAGATCAACATTCGCATCGTCTTGCGCCTCCGAGTGCGCCACTGTGGCGCCTGATGATATGCCGACCGCCGCGCATCCGAAAATCTGCTTGGAACGATGCGTGCGTGCGGGCCGTATGAACCATGTGAAACGCTCTGTGTCAGACGGGCGTGGCGCGCGAGGCGCTCAGGCCATCGCGAACCATCGCTCGGTCTCCTCCAGCGGATAGGGAATGTCCTGTGGGTGGATTGTCGCACCGACTGGCCGTGTGGCGCCGAAGAAATAGCCTGTGGCGCGGCTATCGGGTGGCCGCGCTGCTCTTTCGCACGCTCTTCATCATCAATCGCGAGCGCATGCGGGTGGTGCGCGCGCGCGAGCGCGGCGACTACTCGGTGCATCCCGATATCGAGACCCTGAAGCAGGTGCTGCGCGATTTTCGCCGCACGGCCATCGAGATGGGCGGGCTGCTGATCAAGCTGGGGCAATTCCTCGGCGCGCGCGCTGACCTGCTGCCGCCTGAAGCGCTGGCCGAATTGGCCGCGCTGCAAGACGAGGTGCAGCCGGAGCCATTCGACGCGGTGGTCGAGATCATCCAGCGCGAGTATCAGGCGCCGCTGCACGAGATCTTCGCCAGCATTGATGAGCGGCCCACTGGCTCGGCCTCGCTCGGTCAGGTGCATCGCGCCATCCTGCACGATGGCCGCGTGGTGGCGCTGAAGGTGCAGCGGCCCGGCATTGACCGCATCGTCAAAGTAGACTTGCAGGCGCTCAGGCTGACGCTGATGGTGGTGCGGCTGCTGGCCCCCGCCGCCGACCGCATTGTGGACCTGCGGGCGCTCTATCGCGAGTTCAGCCGCACGATCTTCGAGGAGTTGGACTATCAGCGCGAGGGACGCAACGCCGAGCAGTTCGCCCGCATCTTCGCCGACAACCCACGCATCCTCGTGCCGCGCATCTACTGGAGCTATACGACCACCCGCACGCTGGCGCTCGAATGGATTGACGCGATCAAGATCACCGATTTCGCCGCGCTGGACGCGGCGGGCCTCAACCGCGCGGAGTTGGCGCGCCAGCTTGCCGACAGCTACTTCAAGCAAACCCTCGACGCTGGATTCTTCCATGCCGACCCGCACCCCGGCAACATCAGCGCGCAGCCCATCCCGCACGATCCGGGGCAGGCGCGGCTGGTCTTTCTGGACTTCGGCATGATGGGCGTCATCACGCCGCGCGCGCGTCGTGGCCTGCAAACCTGCTTCAGCGGCATGGTTGGCGGCGACGCCGCGCTCTTCCTCAAGGGACTGGACGAACTGGGCTTCGTCGGCGAAGAAGCTGACCGCGCCCTGCTGGAGCGCGCCATCAGCGCCATCCTCTCGCGCTTCATGGGCATTCCCGTCTCGCAGCTTGGCCACATCGCGCCCGACGAGGCGCTGCAGGATGTCGGCGGCGCGCTCTACGATCAGCCGTTCCGCCTGCCCGCCGAGTTCGCGTTCTTCGGGCGGGCGATTGGCATGCTGGCTGGGCTGACCGCGTCGCTGGCACCCGACTTCAACTTCCTGGAGGTCGCCACGCCCTACGCGCGCAAGCTGATCGGCGAGCTGAGCAGCGGCGCGGACGGCTTGCTCGGCCTGCTGGGCGTCAAGAGCGTGGAGGAGCTGGCGCAGGTCTCGCTGCGCGAGGGGCTGGCGGTGGCGCGCAGCATCGCCCGCCTGCCCCACCAGATAGACCGCATCCTCACCAAGATCGAGCGCGGCGAGTTGCGGGTGATCGTCGAGCCGCAGATTCGCGAGGAACGCCCGCAGCGCCGGCGGCGCGGACGCAATCACGGTGATCATGGGTTCGATCCGCTCAACCCGCTGGCGCCGCTCTCGCGCTCCGTGCCGCTGTGGGCGCCGCTGGGCGTGGCCGGCCTCGTCGGCGCGGTCGCGCTGGTGACGCGCTGGCTGCGCCACTCAAAGCCATCCCAGCTCCCGAAGCTCCCTGCGCCACGCAGGCTGAGCCGCTAGCGCCGCGCCAGCGCCGCCGCGCCAGCCGCCCAGCCCGCCGCCAGCAGCCACGCCAGCGCTGGCGCCTCGGCCTGCGCCAGGGTGCGCACCTTCACATGGCGCAGGCGCTTGCCCTCGCCTTCCAGCAGGCCCGCCGCGTCAGGCAGATCGTCGAGCGCGCCGCCATAGTAGAAGCCAAGCCGCACCCACGCGCGCAGCGGACAGATGTAGGCGATGCGCGCGCTGAGCCTGTCGCTCACCGCATACGCGATATGGTTCTGGCGCGCCACCAGAACCTCGCGCGCATCCGGCGCCACCCGCGCGACCAGCGCGCGCAACTGCTGGCAGATCGCGGCGATCTCCGGCGGATAGCCCGCCAGGAACACCGCGATGGCCGCCTCCTGGCCCGACATCAACCCCTCTTCACCCATCGCGAGCCATCATGCGTCTGTGACCAGCGCGATGGCCATGCCGTCGTAGCCCTTCACGCCGACCGTCTGGAAGGCGGTGGCGCTGACCCGCGGCTCGCGCGCCAGCATCGCCAGCGCCTGCTGGATGCCGCGCACATCGGCGTTGTCGCTCTCGGCGTCGGCGACCGCGCCCTGGCGCACGACGTTGTCTATCACGATCAGGCTGCCCGGCTTCGTCAGGCGCAGCGCCCAGGTCAGATAGGTCGGCGTGCTGGTTTTATCGGCGTCAATAAAGACCAGATCGAACGGCCCAGCGCCCTGCTCGGCGAGCTGCGGCAGCGACTCGTGCGCCGAGCCTAGCCGCACCTCGATGCGATCTGACAGCCCGGCGCGCGCGATGTTGGCGCGGGCGACCTCGGCGTGGGCGGGGTTCACCTCCAGCGAGATCAATTGGCCATCGGGCGGCAGCGCGCGGGCCATCCAGATGGCGCTGTAGCCGCCCAGCGTGCCGATCTCCAGCACGCGCCGCGCGCCGACCAGCCGCGCCAGCAGCTGCAGCAACTTGCCCTGGTTGGCCGCTACGTTGATGAGCGGCATGCCCGCGTCGCGCGTCGCCTGGAGCGCGGCGTCCAGCGCGTCGTCGGGCGGCGCGAAGAGCGTATCGAAATAGCGGTCAACCGCCGTCCACTGGTTCTCTGTCATCGTGTCCTCCGTGTGTGCTGAGCCAGCGCTGGGCGAAATCAACCGCCGGGCGCTGCGGAAAGAGCAGCGAGATGGACGAGCCGACCGCGCCGCGCTTCACCAGCCGCTCGCGCTCATACGCGGCCTCGAACGCCGCGCCGATCTCGACGAACGGGTTGTCATTCCAGTCCACATCGCGAAAGGTATTCCAGACGCGCTGGCCATCCTCCAGCAGCGCGGAGCCAGTGGTCGTCCACTCGCTGGTTCCAGCGCGATACTCGCCGAGGTGGAACGAGGTGTTGTTGCCGAAGCCCACGCCCAGCAGCAGAACCCACCCATCCAGCGCATAGAGGCGGGCCAGCGGCGAGTCGTCGCCCAGGCTGCCCTCCAGCGCATGCTCGCGGGTGATCTCCTCGGCGTGGCGCCCCCACGCCGTAAACGACGACTGCGGGTGGTCGCTGCGGATGGCGCCGGGCCACCGGCGAAACAACTCGGCGGTGCGCCCCATCATGCGGGTCGGCGTAATGCGTGGATCGAAGGCGGGCATCGAGTCGCGGATGATGGGAACCCACGCGGCGGGAACCGGCGGGCGACGCCAGGCCGCCGGGTCGGAGTTGTCGCTGGTGAAGGCGGGCATCAGCAGCGTGCCATCGGGCGCCAGTGTGTCCAGCAGCGCCTGAATCACCGCGACCGGCCCACCGCTGACCCAGCCCAGCGCGCTCAGCGACGAGTGGACGAGCAGCGTCATCCCCGGCGTGACACCCAGCGCCCGCAGGTCCGCCGCCAGCGAGGCGCGTGTACGCGGCAGGTCGGCCCGCTCCACCGCTCGCCGCTCATGCTCCATCGCTGCCGCCTCCTGTGTACGCACGATTTCCCCTCTCAACGCGATAGAGAGGGCCAGGGGATGAGGACGCGCCCTCACTCATCCACTGTACCATCTGCGCCCCCACACCCACACGGGAACCAGCGGCGCGGCGCAAGCGTCCTATCGCAGAATCGCTCGAAGCGACGGCGCCTCGTTCGCAAGGGAGCACCCGGTATGTCGTTACATCGTCGCGTTCGTATCATCAGCGCCATTGCGCTGCTCGTCGGCATTGCGCTGCTCGTCACGCTCGCCAACTTCGGTCAGTGGCGAGCGAGCTATACCGAGGGACATGCGCATGCGTGCGGCGCGCTGCAGTACACGCCTGGCAGTCTCTTGACGGCGACCACCGACGCACAGGCCGCCGAAGCTTGCTTCGCCGATGCGCTACCCCGCTGCCAGCCCGCGACGCTGATCGTGGGAATTAGGGGTGTCGATACCAGCGCCTTAGATACGTTCCTCATCCAGCCGCCTTTTAACTCGCCGTTTGGCCCGCTGGGCGCCTGCCAGATCGTCCTCTCCGTCGTAGCTAATGGCGTAGCCTCCCTCGACCGCACAGAGACGGTGACCTGCCAAGGCATCGCGCTCACATCAACCAGCCTGACCGTCTACTCTTGCGGAACAGATGGAGATATGACGTTGCCCGCCACGCAGGGCGCGCCGCTAACGAGCTAACGACAAGCCAGCGTGTATACTAGCGAGCGGGTAGCTGGGAGACGGAGAGTTGGGAGGAACCGATGCGTTTGCGCCGCCGCGCATTGATCGCCGCCGTGTTGTTGGCGATCTTCGTCATCGCCTGCACGCTGTTCAATCTTGAAGGGATGCGCGCAACCTACTTTGCCGAGCAGGCGGAAAGCTGCGGCGCCCTGGCGTTTGGCGTCGGCGGGCTGCTGAACACCACCGACGAGGCCCAGCGCGCCGCAGACTGCTTCACACGAGC
The DNA here is from genome assembly GCA_025935235.1 of Ktedonobacterales bacterium. Taxonomy (GTDB): domain Bacteria; phylum Chloroflexota; class Ktedonobacteria; order Ktedonobacterales; family JADMIN01; genus JAKAIY01. Next base: position 7,640 of record JAICVT010000185.1, read on the forward strand.
GGCGTCTGGCTGCCGCGCCGCCGTCCTCACCGCTGGCATCACCAACACCGATAGCGGCGGATCGTACTGGTTCCTCGTCGAGACGCCGCTCAGCCCGCTTGGCGCCTGCGAGATCGCCGCACGGTGGGACGGACGCAGCAACCATGCGAGCAGCGGAGGGGTAGCGGCCTGCCAGAGCGTCGCTCGCCAGCCTGGCGCCCTGCGCTTCAGGGGATGTGGACCACAGGGCGACATCAGCCTGCCCATCACCCACGGCAGTTATCTGGCGTGGTGATGCGTAGGACGGGCTAGTTCAGCACCGTCAGCATCGGACGGATGTCGAAGCGCAGCTTCGCATGGGCCGCGCGGATCGCCGCTTCGACGGTCGCGGGGTCGGCGGCGCGGGCGAAGATGAAGCCCAGATAGCTCGCGCCCTCTGGCAGCGGGATGATCGGCGTGTGCAGCCGCGCGGTGACCTCGACGCCGGTCACATGCGGCGTGGCGCAGGCCTCCTCGACCCCCGCGATGCTGTGCAGGATGCCGCGCTTCGGGATCGGGATCATCATCACGCCCGCCGCCTGACCACTGCGGTCGAGGCTCGGCGCGCCCAACCCCAGCGCGTGCCGCAGCAACAGCTCCTCCAGCCGCATGCCAGAGCCGAACTCCAGCACGGTGGAGCAGAGGCCGCCGATGCTGCGTCCGGCGATCTCGACCATCCACGGCCCCTGCTCGTTGACGCGCACCTCGGCATGCACAGGGCCATCGCGCAGGCCGATGCCCGCCGCCGCCCGCGCCACGCACTCCGAGACGGCCGCCTGCTGCTCTGCCATGAGCCGCGACGGCGTGACGTAGATCGTCTCCTCGAAGAACGGACCGTCGAGCGGGTCGGGCTTGTCGAAGATCGCCAGCGTGTGCAGCTCGCCGCCGGTCAGCAGTCCCTCCAGCGCCACCTCGACGCCGGGGATGAAGTCCTCGACCAGGATGTCGGTCGTCTCCAGCGAGAAGCCATCGCCCAGCAGGATGCGCTTCGTGCGCTCGAACGCCGCCACCAGTCCATCCGCATCATCAGCGCGGATGACGCCGCGACTGCCGGAGAGCCGCAGCGGCTTGA
>JAICVT010000340.1 GCA_025935235.1 Ktedonobacterales bacterium
AACGATGCGAAAGCCGCCGATCCCGCTGAGGAGCAGCGCCGCGCGCGTGAGGCGCTGGCCGCCGCCGCCGCGGAACTGCGCGCCCTGGTAGAGCAGGTTCGCCAGCGCGCCGACGCCGGGCAGGCCGACATCTTCGAGGCGCAGGCGATGATGCTGGAGGACCCCACCATCCTCGACCGCGTGGATGAGTTGATCGCCAGTGAGCATCTGGGCGCCGAGGCCGCGCTGGCGCGGGCCGCCGAAGAGCAGGCGCGCGAACTGGAGGCGCTGCCCGACCCGCTATGGCAGGCCCGCGCCGCCGATGTACGCGACGCCACGGGCCGCGCGCTCAACCTCCTGCGTCCGGCGCACGCGCGGCAGGCCACGCTCGCCGCGACGCTGGCGGCGCAGGCCGGGCCAGTGATCGTGGTGGCCAGCGACCTCGCCCCCTCCGATACCGCCTCCGCGCCACCCGAGCGGCTGCTGGGGATCGCGCTGGCGCAGGGCGGCGCCACCTCGCACGCCGCCATTCTGGCGCGCGCGCTGGGCATCCCCGCCGTGGTGGGGCTGGGCGCCGCGCTGCTCGATGGCATCGCCGATGGCGAGACGCTGGCGCTGGATGGCGGCGAGGGGCAGGTGATCGCGCGACCCGACGCCACCACCGAGGCCGCGATGCGCCAGGCGCACGACGCGGCGCTGGCCAGCCTGGCGCAGGAGCGGGCGCGGCTCGTCACGTGGGTCAATCGCCCTGGCGCGACTCGCGATGGCCCACCCGTTCCCGTGATGGCCAACGCCAGCTCAGTCGCCGAGGCGCGGGCGGCGGCGGATGCAGGCGCCGAGGGCATCGGGTTGCTGCGCAGCGAGTTCCTCTTCGCGCGCGGCGACGACCTGCCCGACGCCGAAACCCAGGCCCGGCTGTATGGCGAGATCATCGCGGCGCTCGACCCTCCACGCGGCCCGGTGGTCATCCGCACGCTCGACGCCGGAGCGGACAAGCCGCTGCCGAGCCTGAGCGCCTTCACCAGCCAGCTCCCGGCGGAGGCTAACCCCGCGCTGGGCGTGCGCGGCCTGCGGCTCCAACTGCGCTTCGCTGAGTTGCTGAGCGCGCAGCTAGAGGGCATCGCGCTGGCCGCCGCGCAGACTGAGACGCCGATCCATGTGATGCTGCCGATGGTGACGACGGTGGATGAGGTCGAGGCCAGCCGCGCGGCGCTGGCGGAGGCGCAGGAGCGCGTGGCGGCGCGTGGGCTGGCGCCGCGCCATATCGCGCTGGGCCTCATGGTCGAGACGCCCGCCGCCGCGCTGACCGCCGCCGCGCTGGCGCGCCATGTGGACTTCTTCAGCGTCGGCGCGAATGATCTGGCCCAGTATGTAATGGCCGCCGACCGGCTGCATCCCGACCTGGCGGCGCTGCGGGCGCCCACACAGCCCGCTGTGCTGCGCGCCATCCATCTGGCGGCGACGGCGGGCGCGGCGCGCCACATCCCCGTGGCGGTCTGCGGCGAGATGGCGGGCGAGCCAGCGCTGGCGGCGCTGCTGGTGGGACTGGGCGTCACCGAGCTGAGTATGGCGCCCAACCGCATCCCGCTGGTGAAGCAGGCGCTGGCCTCCTATCGTCTCAGCGACCTCCAGGCGATTGCCGAGCGCGCCATCGCCGCCGAGACCGAGGCCGCCGCCAGCCGCGCCCTGGCTGACCTGACCCCGCTCGCCGACGGATTCAGCGGCGCGTGATCGCGGCCCCCTCCCCCGGCCCTTCCCCCGCTGCGGCGGGAGAGAGGAGTTGCGCTCTCTCGGTGGGCCATTTGTCTGGGCTGGGAACATAGCGCGTCCCTCAAGGCGTCATATTCGCGGGTAGGACGTTTGGCGCGGTCGTCAGGGGCAAAAGCATCCAGGGAGACTGTGAGGCTGTATAATAGCCTCTGGCAGAGCCTGAGCTACGCACAGGCGGGCGTTCCTGGGCGCACGCTCGACGCTGAGCGCCGACGCCGGAGGATAGGGGCGAACCAGCCAGGATCACGGAACAAGGAGTGGAATGCTCTCGGCCAGTGGAGAGCAGTGTAGAGCGCATCAAGGTGGAGAGCTAGACATCTATGAGTGACCCGAACCGACCGAGGCAATCGCCATCCGGCTCCCAGCGCAGGCGTGAGGACGACCAGCGCGGGTCGCAGCGTGAGTCCAGGTCGTCGTCTCGCTCGAATGGCGACTCCTCGCGCTTGCCCGGCGCCCCACAGACCCGGCTCCCCAGCCGCGACGCTGGCAGAGACGCTGGCCGCGATGGCGGCAGAGACGGTGGATCGCGCACACGCGGCCGCGACGCCGACCGCTATGACGATGCGCCGCCGCGCTCGCCCAGCCGCACACGCTCATCGCGCTCCAATCAGGATTGGGATGACGGCTGGAATGATCCCAAATGGCGCGCGGAGGATGACCGCCAGGACCGCAGGCGCCCCTCGCGCGATGAATGGGATGACGCGCCACGCCGCCGTGGCTCCTCGGCTGGCGGCGCGCGCCGCGACGACCGCGACGGGCGCGGCGGTCCCCAGGGCTGGGATGATAACCGCTGGCAGGGCAACGACGATGGCTGGGATGACGCTGCCTGGCAGCAGTCTGATCGGCAGTCTGATCGGCAGGCGGCGCCTGTGCGTGGTGGTCGCAGCGCCTCGCTCGCCGACGACAGCGACGTGTGGCAGCCGCCGTCGCGCCGCGAGGTGCAGGGGCGCAATGTGGCGGCGCGCGCGGGCGCGGCCGGGATGCAGGCCTGGCGCGACGCGACCTCGTCTGTCATGGAGGCGGTCAGGCGTCCCGCGACGCTGCGCGAGCGGCTGCGCAGCGACCGCAAGACGCAGGTGATCGCGGCGATCATGCTGGTGGTGATGCTGTGCTGCATGATCCCGACGCCGATTCTGGCCTACAGCAACACGATGGGGCTGGCCAAAGACGGCATCGCGCACCTGAAGAACGCCGAGAACGACTTCAAGACGCTGGCGACCAGCCCCACCAATCTGACGACCATCAACGACGCCCAGCAGGAGTTGCAACGCGCGCACGACGACTTCGCGCAGCTCCAGCTACGGGTGGGTCTGCTGGCGCCGCTCGGCCTGGCGCCGAAGGTTGGCGCGAAGATCGCGGGCGCCAACAAGCTCGCCCCGCTGGCGGTGGATGGCACGCAGGCGGGCATCCTGGCGTGCGACGCGATGAAGATCCTGGTGACCGGGATGAAGAACCCGCTGGGGACGACTGGCGGCCTCAGCAGCGCCGATACCGACCAGATCGCCAGCGACGTCGACCAGATTCACACGCTCTACGGGCAGATGGAGCCGATCATCGCCAGCCTGACCGAGAGCGACCTCGCGCTCGATCCGGGGCTGTGGCCGACGGTGAGCGGGCTGCAAGCCAAGCTGCCGCAGATCCACCAACTGATGGACGACGTGGACGGCATGGCGCACGCGCTGCCGCAACTGCTGGGCGTCGGCAAGCCGGCCACCTATCTGGTGCTGGTGCTCGACTCCAGCGAGTTGCGTCCGACCGGCGGCTTCATCGGCAACTTCGGCGCGCTGAAGCTCGACGGCGGGAAGCTCGACCCCAACTTCAACATCAGCGACATCACACTGATGGACGGCAGCGTCAAGTTCCCACCCGGTACGGGTCCGGGTGAGGTTCCTGTCACGCACACACCGATCCAGATTCCGGACAAATACAACTGGCTCAAGACGATCTTCATCGCTGGCGGCACTGATAGCTGGTCGGTGCGCGACTCAAATCTGGACCCGGACTATCCTACGGCCTCGAAATACGCGCTGAGTCTGTACAACGAGTTGGAGCCAGACGCGCAGGCCAACATTGACGTACAGGGCGGCGGGCTAAAGCTGTATAACCCCAGCAAGAGCGGGCCATTCGCGGGCGTGGTAACACTGAGCCTGGGCTTCTTCGCCAGTGCGCTGGCCATCACTGGCGCTGTCGAGGTCAACGACCACAGCATCCACGAGACGATCAACGCGCAGAACTTTGTCAGCAAGATCCACTACTACTCGCTGAGCGCCCTGTCGCACACTGGCCCCGATTCGCAACCCTGCGGCGTCACCTCCTGCGCCAAGGTCTTCACCTCGGACGTGGTGAAGGCGTTCATGGCGAAGCTGAAGGCGAACCTCTCCGCCGATCTCGGCCAGATGGGCAAGCTGTTCTACACTTCGCTGCACACCAAGGACATCGAGGTCTACCTGACGGCGCAGCCAGCAGAGCAGACGCTGGAGGGCCTCAACCTCGCCTCCAGCGTCGAGAGTCCCAAGGGGGCCGATACGGTCTACGAGGTGGACGCCAACATCGGCGCCAACAAAGACAACTATTACCTGCAGTATCAGATGTCTGACCACGTCGCGCTGGATGACGGGGGCGCAGCGACGCATAAGCTCAGTTGGGTCTACAGCTGGCAGAAAGACTTCTGCGACTCTTCGCTCGTGTTTCCGGCGGGTAATCCAGACTATCACTCCTACTCGCGCGTGTTCGTGCCGCCGAATGCCGTCTACAGCAGCCAGAACAATCTCGTCGGATTCGGCACAGACAAAGCGTCCGACGACACCTTTGGCCTGGAGGTATTTCATGGCGCAGCCTACGCGTCGTTCCCCTACTCATGTGGGCAGGGGGCAACGTATCCGCACGGCGTCTCATGGAAGGTTCCCGGCGTCGTGACGCATGACAGCGCGGGCTACCACTACGCGTTGCTCTTCCAGCGTGAGGCGGGCGTCCTCTGGCCGCTGACGCTGACGGTGACGCTGCCCAAGTGCGTCACGACGGCCACACCGCCGACCACCAGCGGGCTGGATAAGACGGCGACCGTGACGGTCAAAGGCAACGTCGTGACGATCACCGGCCCG
>JAICVT010000228.1 GCA_025935235.1 Ktedonobacterales bacterium
GTGGTGAGTGTGGCGTTCCTGGCCGGCGGCGGCTCAGGCGGTCAGCCGGGCGGTCAGCGTCGTCTAGACGAGAGTTCGATGGCAAAGAAACGAGTCGTGCGCGCCTTCTCCGCCGGGGGCGTCGTCTTCCGCGTGGTGAGCGCGTCCTCGGCTGATAGCGCGGCTGATAGCGCGGCTGATAGCGCGGCTAATAGCGCGGCTGGACCGCCCGATGAGCGAGCGGAGCAGCCAGCGCGCAGCGGGTTAGTCGAGATCGCGCTGGTGGGCCATGTGCGCGAGAACATCTGGACGCTGCCCAAGGGCACACCGGCGCCCAACGAGACACGCGAGCAGACGGCGCTGCGCGAGGTGCGCGAGGAGACCGGGCTGGAGACGCGCATCGTCGCCGAGGTGGGCCAGATCGAATATACCTTCACACGGCGCGGCATGCGCTTCATCAAGCAGGTCTTCCACTATCTGATGCTGGCGACCGGCGGCTCGGTGGAGCAGCACGACCACGAATACGATGAGGCGCGCTGGTTCACAGTCGGCGAGGCGCTAGTGGCGCTGACCTATGACAATGAGATCGAGATCGCGCGTCGCGCCGAACAGCTGATCTCCCACTACCTCGCCACTCAGCCGTAAGCCGGTCATAAGCTGGGCATGCGCCGCCTCAGCGTTCGTGAATTGCCGACGCGGCTGATCGGATAAACGCGCAGCTACGGCCTTGGCGGCTTCCTATAGGCCCCGCGATGGACGCCAGCGCCAGCGCGCTCGCCACCGCCGGATGGCAGGGTGAAGGGGGCGCTCGCCGCTGGTGGGCGGAAGGCTGGCCCGCTGCCTGTAACGCAGTCGGCCCGGCGCCGCCCGCTAGCGGTTCCCGCCGTCATACGTCCCTCTGGCGCCCGCAAGAGCTAAACGGGTGGTCCTCCCGCCAAGGGCGCCTGTCGTCAGCCGCTGGTGGGAGGACCGCTAGCACTCGGCGCCCGCCTCGATGGCGGCTGGTACTAGCAGCTGAGTGGGACGGTCCCGCTCAGCCCATTCGGATTGGACGCGGTGCAGGGGAAGCTCATGATTGAGCCATTGTCGGTCCTGAAGCTGATGCTGGTCGTCGTGAGGGTGGGGTTTCCCACCGTCGAGCCCGTGGGACAGCCCGCCGCTTGCGCCGACACCGTCGCAGGTGCGTTGAGTACGGCCGGGCTGGTAGTGAACGTGGTCGCGCCGAGCGGGATCGGGGTGTTCGACTGGTTCGCGTAGACCTGGACCTGATTCTGCCCGGCCGTCGTGCTCCCGGTGCTCGTCTGGCACTGGAAGACCGCGAATCCGCTGACATCGACGTCAGCCCTGAGGCGGCTGTCCCTGTTTTTCTGGGACAGCGTCGCGGTGCAGGTCGTCGATGAGCTCGAGCTTGACGTGCTGGTGACGGTGCAGACCGGCTCACCGCCCTTTGCGAAGAGGCTCGAGGAGGCAGACGCCACCCCGACCCCTCCAAGGAGAACGAGCGCAACGGCCAACAGCAGTGCGAGGGGAAGCCAGACGTACATGCGCTGCATGCGAGAAAGGGGACGATGGACTTGCATGCGAGACAACTTTCTAGTTGAGCTTGCGCCGCCGACGGGATAGCCCTCGACGGCTGCTGGCATTTGACAGGCGCCAGTCCAGTGGGTAGCGGGTGCGTAGCTGGCGCTCATCCCATGAGAGGCGCGCCAACGACGCGCGGAGCCGGTCGTACGCCCCGTCTCGCCGCTTGGTGGCAATATCTCTCACGGTGATGTGTGCGATACTACCATGCCGGGTTACACGCATACTACGAGCAATGGCGTGTTCAACCGTACGCACTTTTGCGGGGCAGCGGGCCGCGATAATGTCTCGACCTGAGGTTTGCGAGCGACATGGCCACATGCGCCGTGCCGGGAATCTTGGGCGCCGCAGCGTGGAGAGCATGGGGGCAGGGACACAGCGGACGCTGCCACTTCACCCTCTCGCAAAATACGTTCTTGGCCCGCGGATTCAGCCACCCAGTCGTCGGGCGACGACGATTCGTCATAGACCCTGTTCCGCGCCGAGCAGACGCTTGACAGCGGCAAATGGGCGTGCTTACATGCTGGCGCGCATTGGATGCGAGCGTTGTATACTCACTGGTAACTATGCACTGTTCCGGCTGTCGTCTCAGGTGTGCGGGCCAGCCGGGCATGCGCTACGAACAAGCAAACATCAGCGGAAGACTGCGCCGCGCGAGGCAGGTGGGATCAAACACATGGCGAAACGAAGAATCCTGGTCGTGGACAATCCAAACGAGCGGCGCATCCTGCGCGCGAAGGCCAAGAAGGTTTCGCGCTTCGACGCCTATCTGGAGCGGCTCGTCTCGGATATGTGGGAGACGATGCGCGAGGCGCCCGGCGTGGGCCTGGCCGCGCCCCAGGTCGGCGAATCCATCCGGGTGCTGGTGGCGGAGTATGAAGGCGAAGCGGTCGCGTTGGTCAATCCAGAGATTCTCAAGCGCTCAGAGGAAGAGGAGCTGGGGCAAGAGGGCTGCCTGAGCATCCCCGGCTATCTGGGCGACGACGTGCCGCGCGCCAACGCCGTCACCGTCAAGGCGCGCGATCCCAGGGGCAAGGAGGTGCGCGTCAAGGCCGAGGGCTGGTTCGCGCGCATCCTGCAGCACGAGATTGACCATCTGGATGGCATCCTTTACACCGACCGCATCGCGCCAGACAAGGTGCGCGAGGTGACCGAGGCCGATATCGAGCCGGAGGGCGCGCCGCCGCCGGAGAAGCCAGCCCGCAAGGGTAAGCAGGACGGCAAGCAGGCGCGCTCGACCGCGTCGGCGGCCAGCGGCGCAACCAGCGGCGCGGCGGGAGGCGAAGCATGAGTGTCGCCAAGGGCAAGTACCACATCTGGACGGTCGGCTGTCAGATGAACCAGGCCGACTCGCAGCGCGTCGCCAGCATCCTGGATGGCCTCGGCTGGGAGTCGGCGCCGACGATGGATGGCGCGAATCTGGTCGTGCTGAATACGTGCAGCGTGCGTGAGCAGCCCGAAAAACGCGCCCACGGCCAACTCTCGCTGCTGCGCCACGCCAAGCGCAATCGCGAAGACCTGCTGGTGGCGATGATGGGCTGCATGATCGGCAACCAGCGCACGATTGACGACCTCAAGCAGCGCTATCCGGTGGTTGATCTCTTCTTCAAGGTCGAGAGCGCCGACATCCTGCCGACCTTCCTGGAGGAGCGCTGGACGCCGATCGCAGGCGAGGGCTGTATAGACTTCGCCGACCTCGGCGCGCCACGCACGATCGGCGCCTCGGCGGCGCTGCCTGTGCTGCCGATGCCCACGCTCAAGGCGCCCATGCAGATCACGCCGCGCCCGGCGGCGCGCGATTTGCACTATCCCGGCGCGGCGGAGCATCTGGCGCAGACGTGCGGGCCGACCGCCTGGCTGCCAGTGGTGCTGGGTTGCAACAAGGTGTGTAGCTACTGCATCGTGCCGTCCCGGCGCGGCGTGGAGCGCAGCCGCCCGCTGGAGGAGCTGCTGGAGGAGGCGCGCGAGCTGACCGAGCAGGGCGCGCGCGAGCTGACGCTGCTGGGCCAGACCGTCGAGGCATATGGGCTGGACCTGCCCGGCCAGCGCGCCGACCTGGGCGACCTGATGGTGCGGCTCAGCGAGAACGAGGATCTGGAGCGCATCCGCTTTATGACTTCGTATCCGCCACACATGACCGACAAGATCATCAGGCAAATGGCGGCGCTGCCGAAAGTCTGCGAGCACGTCAACATCCCCGTGCAGCACGGCGACGACGGCGTGCTGAAGCGCATGCGGCGTGGCTACACCATCACCGAGTATCGCCAGCTGATCGAGCGGCTGCGCGCCTGGTGGCCCGGTGTCACGCTCTCCACTGATGTGATCGTCGGCTTCTGTGGTGAGACTGACGACGAGTTTCAGCGCCTGCTGGACCTGCTCGAAGAGATTCGCTTCGATGTGGTGCATGTGGCGGCCTACTCGCCGCGCCCCGGCACGCTCTCCTATAAGTGGGAAGACGATGTGCCGCTGGAGGTGAAAAAGGCGCGGCTGCATGCGGTGGAGCAGATACAAGAGCGCATCTCGCGCGAGATCAACGCGACGTATCTGGGCCGCACCGAAGAGGTGCTGGTGGAGAGTCGCCAGACCGGGAATGGTCAGCAGCAGTGGCGTGGACGCAATCGCGCCAACAAGCTGGTTTTCTTCCCCGCGACCCGCCCTGGCGCCGAGGAAGCGGCCCGCACGGAGATCCACCCCGGCGCGCTGACGCAGGTGGTCATCGAGCGCACGTCGGCGTGGTCATTGCAAGGAACACGCGCGCTGGAGTATGATTCGACACTGGCGCTCACAAGCCACGAAGCGCCGTGAGTAGGGTACACGCAGGCGTCGGGCGCCTTGCAGGAGGATAGAGTACGCATGCCCCAGGCCACCAACCAGCCAGAGGAGCGGGCGCGCCAGCAGCGCCAGCTGACCGAGCAGGCCATCCGCCTCGCGCTGGAGAGCAAGTGGGAGGAAGCGGTCGCCATCAATCGGCAACTACAGGGTCTCTTCCCACGCGACCTGAGTACACTGAACCGTCTGGGCAAGGCGCTGAGCGAGTTGGGCCAGTATGTTGACGCTCGGCAGGCCTATAGCGAGGCGCTGGAGGTAGACCCCACCAACAACATCGCCCGCAAGAATCTCGACCGTCTGGCGACGCTGGGCGATGGCGTGGCGGCTCCGCGCGCCTCGCACGAGCGCATGGACCCGCGGCTGTTCATTGAAGAGACAGGCAAGACGGGCTTCACCCAACTGCTCGATGTCGCGTCGCGCCAGACGCTGGGCCTGCTGACAGCGGGCGATCAGGTCTATCTGGGCCGCGATGGCACGACGCTGTGGGTGCTGAACGCCGAACAGGAGCGTATCGGGCGGGTCGAACCGCGTCTGGCCTCTCGTCTGCTCACCTTCATGGAGGGCGGCAACCAGTACGCTGCGGGCATCTCTGAGCTTCGCGACCACGACGTTCGTATTATCATCCGGGAGACATTCCAGCATCCAAGTCAGTTTGGCAAGGTGAGCTTTCCCGCGAAGGGCGGCGGCGAGACCGTGCGCGCCTACACCAAGGAGAGCCTCGTCCGCCACAACGATGAGGAGGATGAGTACAACGAGGACGGCGAGTACGTTGACGACGGCGACGACGACGACATGGAAGACCTGCACGAGACCGATCTCGAAGAGGCCGATCTGGCTGAGCCGGAAGAATAGCGCGACGTTCCGCGGTTCTAACGACACGTCAACGACACGTCAACGACACGTCACAGGTGAGAGGACACGACTCGGATGAATAAGACAAAGAAGGTCGCCTGGCACAAGCACCTCAAGTCGAAGAAGAAGTACGACGAGAAGCGCAAAGCCGCTCGCGCCGCCGCGAGTGCGCCCACGACGCCCACGACGCCCACGCCGCGCGCTGGCGCCAGGCGCTAACCAGGCGCCAACCAGGCCGCCGCGTCGGCGGCGCCGCGCCACTTCCGCTTGCCTGCTTGCCTGCGGGTGATGCGAGGTGGCGCGTTCTTTTTTGCGGTTGACGCTCAGCGCGCCCAGCATGGATGGAGCGAACTGGCATGGGAGAGCTGGGAGAGCCAGGAGGCGTAGCGGGAGTGAGCGGGCCTGTCACTGTGCGCGAGACGCTGCCGCATCTGGCCAAATGGGGCGCGCAGTTGGTCGCGGGCGAGAGCGGGCTGGATCGCGCCGTGAGTTGGGCCAGTGTCACGCGCGCCCAGCTCCCCGCCTTTCAGGATGTGCGGCGCGGCGAGCTGGCGGTACTCTCGCTGGCCACCGTGCGGGCGCTGCAAGATCGCGGCTCGCCCATCTCGCTGCTGACCGTCGTTGACCAGCTCGACGAACTGGGGGCGTCGGGCGCGGTGATCGCCGGGCTGGCGCCGCTGGCCGCGCTGCCCCGGCCGCTGACCAGCGTGGCGCGTGAGGCCCGTGCGCGCGCCGATCAGCTCGGCCTGCCGATCATCGCGCTGCCCCAGCAGGCGCCGCTGGCCGAGGTACGCGCCGCCATCGTGGCGCTGGCGACGGAGCGTCGCGACCGTCCGGCCTCGCCGCTGGAGCCAGTGGACGCCTATGCCGTGCAACTGCGCGCCAGTCTGCGCAGCGAGGCGCTGGAAGCGCTGCTCGCCGGGGCCTACGTCGGCGAGGCGCAGATGCGCCTGCGCGCCAGCCATCTCGGCTATGACCTCAATCAGCCTCATCTCGTTCTGTGGGTCGAAATCGGCCCGCGAGGCGCGCGGCCCATCCAGCGCGATGGCGCGGTTGACCCGGCGCGTGGGCGGGCGCTGGCCGAGGCGTTGCAGGTGGCGCTGGGCGCGTGGACACAGGCGCGCGAGCCAGATCAGGTCGTCGCCCTGCTGCCGCTGGCGCCAGAGAGCGGCGCGCAGGAGCTGATCGAGCGCATCCAGACACTGCTCACGCGGACGCTGGGCGACGAGCACGACCGCCGCGCGCTGGGTTGGTCGGCGGGGCTGGGTGAGCCTGCCAGCGCTCCGGCGCAGGTGCGGCGCTCCGCGCAAGAGGCGCACGACGCGGCGCAGCTTGGCGCGATGGCGCTCGGCCCACGTCGCATCGCGCGGCCTAGCGACCTCGGCGTCTATCGCCTGCTGCTGACGCTGCGCGATCGTGGCGAGCTGGAGCCATTCACCCGCCGCGCACTGGAACCGCTGCTACGCGACCAGCGCCACGCCGAAACGCTGATCGAGACGCTCGAAGCCTTCTTCGCCTGCAACGGCAATAGTACGAAAGCGGCGGAGAAGCTGCACCTGCACCGCAACTCGCTGCTCTACCGTCTCAACCAGGCGCGCGAGCTGCTGGGCCAGGATCTGGACGATCCGGAGACGCGCCTGACGCTGCAACTGGGCATCAAGGGGCTGCATGTGCTGGGGCTGAGAGAGGAGCGACCCACCCATGACCGGTAAGCGCCACCGCGAGCGGCCTGAACCTCTCCACTCTCCGCAGGCCTTCTCTGGCCTCTATACCCGGCCCGCCGCGCCGACGGGTTATCCGGCGACGGTTTCACATTTCCAGCTCGCGCCGCTGCTGGCGGCGTGGCAAGCGTATCTGGCAGCGGGCGGCGCGCCCGATGATCGAATCGAGGTGGAGACCTCGGCTGATCTTGGCCTCTCGACGCTGACGGTGACACTGACCAGCACGGCGGTGCTCTATCCCACGGGCGAGCGCCTTCAGTGGGA
>JAICVT010000012.1 GCA_025935235.1 Ktedonobacterales bacterium
AGAACCGAGCGGCGCGCTGCTCAGTGACATCAGACCCTTCCACTTCTGTCATGCTGCTACCGAGTCCGATTGCGTCGTCCGCGCGCGAACCCTCACCCCCAGCCCCTCGCCCTGTGGGCGAGGGGAGCCGGAACGCCCGCGCCCCGTGGCAGAACTCTTCTTCTCTCTCTCCCTCTGGGAGAAGGTTGGGGTGAGGGTTCACCCCACCTGGCCGCTCCCCGCCGTCCCCGCCGTCGCCCCGGCAGGCGTCGGCGGGCGACCGAAGGCCAGGTAGGCCAGCGAGATCGAGACCAGCTCCGAGCCGGTGGAGAGCAGTCGCGAGACCATCGCCACGACGAACGCTATGGCGAACCCGCCCGGCCCCCCTGTCACGCCCGCCGCCACCATCAGCGCAGCGATCGCCAGCTCGCGGAAGCCGATGCCGCTGGGGGTGATGAAGCTCAGGAAGCCAATATCCCAGCCCAGCGCATAGATGCCGATGGCCAGCGCCAGCAGCGCAGAGGGCAGCGGCGTCGAGACGATGCTGCGCGTCAGCAGGTAGAAGCCGACGCCCGCGACGACCCAGCTCAGCGACCAGTAGAGCGTGATGACCAGCAGATCGCGATAGCGCAGCGTCAGGTGGGTCGGCGGGCGCTTGAGCAGCCGCAGCCCCGCGTTCAGCGCAGCCTCCAGCAGGCGCGGGTGCAGGCCCAGCAGCAGCAGCGGGATCGCCACCACCCCAGCGATCAGCGCGGTGTTAGCGGGGATGTGCGTCTGGGCCGCCAGCGCGCCCACATCGGGCCAGAAGAGCAGCGAGACGGCAAAGACCAGCGCCGCCGAGAATATCTTGGTCGCCAGCTCGATCACCATGCTGGCGAAGCCGATCGCTTTCGGCACGCCGCGCTGCTCAGCCCACACCACCCGCGTGATGACATGCCAGACATTGCCAGGGATGTAGCGCACGAACTCAGCGCCCAGATAGATGCGCTCGCTGCTGACGACATCCAGCCTGCTGCCCAGCCGCGCCAGGATGCTGCGCCAGATCAGCGCGAACATCAGCTCCTGGGCCACGAGGAAGAGGAAGCCGAGACCCAGCAGCCCCCACTGCACATCCCAGTGATAGTCCTTCAGCGCGCTCCAGCTCTTGTTGATGGCCAGCGCCACGAAGGCCGCGATCACCAGCAGCGCCACGGCCTGCACGATGCGCTTGTTGCGCCGCGCCCAGCCCATCGCGCGCGCCAGCAGGCCGCTGGATGTCGCGGCGGCTTCAGCGGCGGCGGGCGACGACGGTAGCGCGCGCTGGCGTGGCAGCGTATCCTTCAGCGCCTCCTGCTCCGCCTCACGCCGTGTCTCCCGCTGGGTCTCCGAGTCCTGGGAAGGGGCGCTCAATCCAACACCTGCCTCACGCTGTATTCATCCTCCGGGCGATAGGCGAAATGGCGAATCATCTCGCTCTGCAACCCCGTCAGGACAAAACTGATGCCAAAGATCAGCAGGATGACACCCACGAACAGGATCGGGCGGTCGTGGATCGGCTGCTGCGAGCCAAACGGCAGGTAGCGATCCAGCACCACATAGAGATCAATCACGAAGCCCACTAGCAGCGCGAGCAGGCCAATCGTGCCGAAGAGCCGCAGCGGCGTGCGCATGTAGGAGACCAGGAACAGCACCATCAGCAGGTCGAGGAAACCGCGCAGGAAGCGCCGCGCGCCGAACTTCGACTTGCCAAACTTGCGCTTGTGGTGATGCACCTTCACCTCGGTGACGCGGTAGCCGCGCTGGTGCGCCAGAATCGGGATGAAGCGGTGCAGCTCACCATACAGCTTGATCTCTTCGATGATCTCGCGACGATAGGCCTTGAAGCCGCAGTTGATGTCGTGCAGCTTGACGCCAGTGCTCGCCCAGATCATGCGGTTGAAGAAGAACGACGGGATGGTCTTGGTCGGCGGGTCGTGGCGCGGATACTTCCAGCCGGAGACGAGATCGTAGCCCTCGGCCAGCTTGTCGAGGAAGAGCGGAATCTCCGCCGGGTCATCTTGCAGGTCGGCGTCCATCGTGAAGACCACGTCGCCGCGCGCCTCGTGGAAGCCCGCCACCAGCGCGGGCGTCTTGCCGAAGTTGCGGCGGAAGCGAATCACCCGCACATGCGAATCGAGATCGTGCAGCGCCTGCAACTGCGCGAATGAGCCGTCGCGGCTGCCGTCGTCAATGAAGATGATCTCGTAGGCCAGGTTGAGGCTGACGAGCTGGGGAGTCAGCGCGTCGTAGAGTGGGCGAACGCTCTCCGCTTCGTTATAGACCGGTACGACGACGCTGATGGCGACGTTAGCGGGCTGCATCCGCGCGCCGCGCATCGCCGCGCCCGGCGACGGCGTCGAGTTGATTGTCGCCGGGCTATCGGTCTGCTGCATGGTCTCTTCTCTCCCCTGGGCGCGCCGGATGCTGCTCGATCGGGTCATGGCTCCACGCGCACGGTTCGCGCGTTTCGGCTATCCGCGGCTCGTGCGGCTATCTTCGGCTTTCTTCGGCATTATGGCGCCGCGCGGAATCGGCGTCAACGCGACTGTGACCGCCTGAATGGCCGCTCGCATGCGCGAGCCAGGCGGCGGCGCCCGCGCTCAATCGCCGTGTATCGCCGTTTTCGGCGCCTGGCGTTTGCATCTGTGGGCGTGTGGGATACAATACCTGTGCCAGAGATCGTCGGTGGAGATGCGGGGGAGAGCATATTGGCGTCAAACGCCGCGGCAGGCGCTCGTCGCCGCGAGCCAATGGAGAGACCTGGGGAGACGCCAGAGGACGGGAGAGAAGATGTCGCTCATTAACGTCGCCAAACGTGAGATTAGCTGCAAAGTGGTCTACTACGGCATTGGTCTGAGCGGCAAAACGACCAACCTGCATTTTATCCATCGCGCCGTCAACCCGCACGATGTTGGCGAGATGGTCTCCATTGATACCGAGACCGAGCGCACCCTCTACTTCGACCTGCTGCCGCTGGAGCTGGGCATGGTGCATGGCTTTCGCGTGCGCTTCCAGCTCTACACCGTGCCCGGGCAGGTGCTGTACCAGCAGACACGCCTCTCGGTGCTGCGTGGCGCCGACTGTGTCGTCTTCGTCGCGGACTCGCAGGCCAACAAGCTGCAAGAGAACATCGAGAGCTTCAAGGAGCTGACCGATCAGTTGCGCCACATGGGCAAGAATCCCGGCGACTTCCCCATCGTACTCCAGTGGAATAAGCGTGACCTTCCCGGAACGTTGCCCACGCCGGTGCTCGATCAGTATCTCAACCCGTTCCGCGCGCCCAGCTTCGAGGCGGTGGCAGTGAACGGTCGTGGCGTGGTCGAAAGCCTGCGCTACGCCATCAATGCCACCCTCACGCGCCTCGACCCGCCCTGAGCCGCTCAGAGCGGGGCAAAGCTAGCCGCGCCGCTCTGGCGAGCCGCGCCGCTCTGGCGAGCCGCGCCGCTCCGGGTCGGAGCCTATGCCCTCAGCGACGATCAGGCTGAACAGGTCTCTGACCGCCCCCTCCAGCGAGCGCTGCACTTGCTGGAGTAATTCGAGATGGTCGTTCAGCGCGAATGTATCGCGCTGAACCCTCACGGCGGTCGTGATACAATAGCCCTGTTTAACCACATCGTTCACCAGGCGGTCCTGCGAGAGGACACAGGTGCGTACCTCGATGGCGCCAGGGGTCTCGCGAGCGAGGGCCAACCCGGCGCGCTGGTGCGCCTGATCTTCGATGTCTGGCCCCGATTGGGCAGGGGCGCCGTTGTCTGACAATTGTCCCCATACAGTCGCGTATACATCGGCTCTCATGGCGCGCCTCTCTGTTCGCCAGCCTGCGTCGTGGCGAGCGTCGCTCATCCGGCGTGATGGGGTTTTATCGCCTTGCCGCGAACCGCAATTGGCTGCGTATGGCAGGTATATGGTCTATAAGCTAGTTGTAAATAGTCAGTGAGGGACTAGCCAGTGATGTTTCGGCGCCTCGGCGCCGAAGCGGTGGAAAGGCGCCGAGATCGGGCGCACGGAAGGTGGATGCATGGCGGATGATGGCTTTGGCAACTGTCTGGCAGGGCTAATGAAGAACAATCCCAGCAACCATGAATGCGTCCCAAAGTGCCTCGCCAAAGGCATTGGTCTCCAGGATACTGGCCAAATACGTGACTGGATCAAGAACAGGTATGCTCCCAAACTGGATTCCCCCTACGCCGGGAGGATCAGCGAGCACCTGGAGCTGACAGGCGAGCAGTCACACGTCCTGAGCGCCGCGCAAGCGCACTCGCTGGCGCTGCCACGCAAACCGCGAGACAGGAGCAAGCGCGGCGACGATAAGGAGTCGTCGCAATTTGTCAGCCTCCTTGGTTCAGGCGTCGCCGGAGCGCTCATCTCCATGCTCGAGGACGCGCCCAAAGGGACGGGGCGCGACGACGACGCCAATACCATCACCCTCACCTGGCGCAGCCGCGATGCGCTGCCGATGACCCCGGCGCAGCGGGATCGGTGGGATGCCGCGCTGCAATCCGTCTTGCGGAAGGGCTGGCAGATTCACTACCTCGTGCAGCTCGACCGCGATGGCTCTCGCACGGTGAGCCTTGTCCAGCACATGCTCGACTTCATCGGCAGCGGCGCCTATGTGCCGCGCCACTTCGCGATCTATCCCGGCGCGCAC
The DNA here is from genome assembly GCA_025935235.1 of Ktedonobacterales bacterium. GTDB lineage: Bacteria > Chloroflexota > Ktedonobacteria > Ktedonobacterales > JADMIN01 > JAKAIY01. The sequence goes on from JAICVT010000012.1 coordinate 4,646, forward strand.
ACCGGTACAGACATGCCCGCATCGGATCTGCTCGTCATCCCCAGAGTCGCCGCCGCTGTGGTCTACTCGGCGAAGACTCCCCATGTCGCGGGTGCTGGCATCCTGACGCACGACCGCAGACAGATCAATGCGCTCGCGGCGCACGCGCGCCAGCTCGAAGACGCCACCGTGCCATTCTTGCAGATGCAATCGGCGCCTGAATCACCCGCTAAAGCGGTCAAGGCGATCCGGCAGGCGGAACACACCTGTCATGGCCGCAGGTTGTTCAAGAATGGCCTGGGCGCCTTCACACAGCCCCCCGAGTGGTTTAACGAGCGGACGGCGCCCGTCAATCCCGGCGTGGTGATGTCGGACGACGAGTGGAAACGCTGCCTGCTCCACCAACGAGAGCGTATCGCCGCGTTCGAGCGATCCGTCAAACGCTACAAGTATCGCGACATCTGCCCGCTCAGCGCGCTCGATGCCCTGACGCGGCATGGTATCTATCCACGCGACGACATCTTCGTCGCGGGGTACCAGACCCGCACGCGCCGTCTGGAGCACCTTCGCCACGCGATCACGGTGCTGCACGACAATGAGAACTATGAGATTGGCTTCGTGCAAGACGATGACGCCGCGAGCATGTCGCATGGCTCTGGTCAGCGGCTCGATACGATGTGGCAGGTGACCGAGGACGGCAACGTCTACATAGGGACGTGGGGCCCAGACGCCACCGGCCAGCTTATCCCGGTGAACCTGCATACCTCCGAGCCGACCGTGGCGCAGGGCTTTCGCGAACACTTTGACCAGTTGTGGGACACGATTCCCTGGGGGAATCGCGAGCGCACGTCCGTCATCAAGCTCCTCGAGCACGCCATCCAGACGATCGAGGAGGACGACACGGAGGAGTGAGCGTACAGCGATGTCGGTGGTCAGCGTTCGCACCGCGTTCACGCCAGCCTGGCGGACTCCGCGCTGCCGGGCTGGCTCTCCGGCTGGTTCTCTGGCCGCAGGACGAGCAGCACGCAATCTTGCGGCGCGCCAGCCGGACTCAGGCGGCTATAGCGCGCCGAGACGGGCGCTTCGCGACCATCCTTGAGTATGATGACGTAGTGCGCCTGCTGCTCGTTCGCGCCACGCAGCAGCGCCATGCGCATCGGGCAGGCATCGTTACAGAGCAACGATCCGTCGGCGTTGTGACAGCCCAGCAGGCTATAGCACTTTACCTGACCAGCTACCTCATCGGCGCTCCACCCGCAGAGCTGTTGCGCCGCCCGGTTGTAGAGCAGCACGGTGCGATCCAGCGTGAGCACCAGCAGCGGCATGGGCGCGCGGTCGAGCGCCTCCAGCGCCATGCGCTCCAGGCTGGTTTCACTTTGGCGCGTCAGCCCTGCTGTCGCTTGCTCGGTCGCGGAGAGCGCGGCCACGCTGGCAGGCTCGGCGCGCATGCGATAGCCGACGCCGCGCACCGTCTCGATCGGCGCCTCCGCTCCCAGCGCCGTGCGCAGCTTGCGCCGCAGGTTGCTCACATGGATGTCTACCGCGCGATCCAGCGGCGCGCCACGCAGGAAGCCTTCGAGCTGGCCGAGCAGCTCCTCACGCGAGAAGACCCGCCCTGGATGCCGGGTCAGGCGCGCCAGCAGCTCGAATTCCAGCGAGGTGAGTGGCACATCCTGATCCGCGACGCGGGCGCGCCGCTGGTCGAGCCGCAGCTCGATGGGGCCACAGCGCAGGGGAGTCTGCTCCTTGCCGCCGCGACCGCGCATGCGGCGCAAGGCGACGTTCACGCGCCCCAGCAACTCGCGCGGGTGCATCGGCAGCGACAGATAGTCGTCCGCGCCCGCGCTGAAAGCCAGCAGCTTGTTCAGCTCATCGCTCTGATCGCTGGTGATGAAGATGGCGGGCGCATCGCGCTCGCGCCGCAGTTCGCGGCACAGATCCAGGCCATCCACCAGCGGCAGCGCCTGATCGAGCAACAACAGCGCGGGGTGGTGCTGATGGACGAGTTGTCGCGCCGTGCGACCGTTGTAGGCACAGAGGACTGTATGCCCGGCGCCTTCGAGCAGTGAGCGCAGCAGCGCGACGCTGCTGGGGGCATGATGCGCCACGAGGATGAGCGCTTCAGCGTGCTCCGGCATAGAACGAACACCGCCTTGCGCGCCATATTCGGACGCGCCTCCGCGCCACGACGCCCGCCCATAGCAGGCGTCAAATCGCTCTCGGCTCGCAGTATAAGAGCGCCAGATTCCGACCGTCAAGCAACTTTACATCTTCGAAACAATTACCTGGGCGCCTTCTACACACTGAAATGGCACAGTGTCTCCCAACGTCGAGGCTGGCTCGGCCAACAGAGGGAGAGATCGCTATGGTCACGCGCCATTCACCGCATGCCGAGCCAACGCGCGCCACGATCCACGCCACGATCCACGCCACGATCCGCGCTATGCGGCCTGACGATCTGGACGCCATCGTCCAGCTCGACGCGCGGGTCGCTGGCGTCGCGCGCCGCGCCTACTTCGAGCGACGGCTGATCGCGCTGGGCGAGGGCCAGCCGACGGGCCACACTATCGGCCTGGTCGCGGAGGATGACGCCACCGTCGTGGGCTTTGTCATGGGGACGCTCACCAGCGGCGAATTCGGCTTCACCGAGGTGACGGCGCTGATTGACTCCATCGCCGTCCATCCCGGCCAGCGACATCAGCGCATCGGGCGTCAACTCATCGAGTCGTTTCTCGCCGTGTGCGGCGCGTGCGGCGCGCGCGATGTCTATACACTCGTCAACTGGAACTCGTGGGAGATGCTCCGATTCTTCGATTCGGCTGGCTTCAGCCTCGCGCCAACCGTCCCGCTGCGGCGGCGCCTCGGCGAGGCCGAAAGGACGTCGAGCCATGAATCAGAGTAACCCGCCATACGACCCATCGTTGGAGTGTACGGGCTGGACACGCCGGTTCACCGCCGTGGGCGAGCGCCTGCGAGAAGCGGTCGAACTGTATCAGGCGCTCGGCTTCGAGATCCGGCTGGAGCCAGCGGAGCCACGTGTGGACGATGTAGCGGATCAGGAGACGTGCGCGCAGTGTTTCGTGATGTCGCTTGCGCGCACCGTGTACACGCGCCCGACTCAGCGTCGAGCGGGCGCTTCAGAAGCAGCAGAGGTGACAGCATGACCAATTTCCCCGGCAAAGACCCTGAATCGTTCGGCTTCAGCGAGATCATCTACACCAAGCGCGACTGGGTGGCGACTGTCACCATGAACCGACCAGACAAATACAACGCCTACACCTATCACACGCTGCAGGAGATGACGCAGGCCTTTCGCGACGCCTCGTGGGATGACAGCGTCGCCGTCGTCGTGCTAACCGGCGCGGGCGATAAAGCCTTCTGCACGGGTGGCGATGTGCAAGAGTACGCCGACGAGTACACCCAGCGCCCGCGTGACTACTGGAAGTGGATGGGCCTCTTCATCGAGACGCTGGATACGCTGCGCAACATTGGCAAGCCAACCATCGCGCGGCTGAATGGCATGGTGGTCGGCGGCGGCAACGAGCTGAACATGGCGTGCGATCTGGCGATTGCTGCCGATCATGTGCGCATCCGCCAGGTCGGCGCGGAGGTGGGAAGTGTCGCGGCGGGTGGCGCGACCCAGTGGCTGCCGCTGATCGTCGGCGACCGCCGCGCGCGCGAGATCCTCTGGCTCTGCGAGTGGGTGGACACCGCGAAAGCCCTCGAATGGGGTCTCATCAACCAGGTCGTTCCCTATGCGGAGCTGGACGACGCCGTCGCCACGATGGCTGCCAAGCTGGTCGACAAGTTCCCTGAGTGCCTGCGCTATACCAAGCAGCAGACCAACTTCTGGAAAGACCTCGCCTGGTATCAGACAGCGGGCCACGCGCGCGAATGGCTGGCGCTCCACTACACCTCGCTGGAGCCGAATGAGGGCATGCGCGCCTTCGTCGAGAAGCGGCGCGCGGATCGCGTTGGCGTGCGCCAGCGCGCGGCGCGCGGTGGCTCCAGCGAGTTCGTCTGGGGGCCATACAACCAGCGCTGCCCGTCATGCGGAGCGAGCGCGCTCCCAGCGGACTTCGCCTTCTGCGGTCAGTGCGGCGCGCAATTGGAGCCATCCACAGCGCGCCAGGCCGAGAGAAGTTGAGACGAGCTGAAACAGGCTGAGATGGGAGGAAGCGCCATGCGAGCCGCCGTCTTTTATGAGGCGCACGCCCCGCTGCAAACGCAGGACTGGCCCACACCGACGCCCGCCGACGACGAGATTCTGGTGCGCGTGGCGGCCTGCGGCCTGTGCCACACCGACCTGCACTACATTGACCACGGCGTGCCGACCGCCAAGCAGCCACCACTGATTCTGGGGCACGAAGCGACGGGTGTCGTCGCGCAGACTGGCGCGCGCGTGACGCAGGTCAAAGAGGGCGACCGTGTGCTGCTGCCAGCGGTGCTGCCGTGCGGCTCGTGTTTCGCCTGCCGCACCGGGCGCGAGAACATCTGCCTGCGCATGCGCATGTTTGGCAACGACATCAATGGAGCCTTCGCCGGGTATGTGACGGCGCCCGCGAAGGACATATTCATCCTGCCCGACGAGATCCCACTGGTCGAGGGCTGCATCATTGCCGACGCCGTCACCACGCCCTTCCACGCGGTCAAGAATCGCGCTGAAGTGCGCCCTGGCGATACGGTGGCGGTCTACGGCTGCGGCGGCGTGGGGCTGAATGTCGTGCAGTTCGCGCGGCTAGCGGGCGCGATCGTGATCGCCGTGGATGTCGCCGAAGAGAAGCTGGCGCATGCCACACGTCTGGGCGCCAGCGCGGTCATCAATCCACGGAGCGAGCCAGCGGGCGTCGGCAAGGCGGTGCGCAAGCTGACGGCGGGCATGGGCGCCGACATCGCCATCGAGGCGATCGGCAATCCAGTGACGATGCGCGACGCCTTCAGCGCGCTGCGGCCGGGCGGGCGGCTGGTAGTGATTGGATACAGTGACCAGGAGGTCGCCCTGAACGCCGGGCGCGTGATGTATCGCGAGATGGAGATTCGTGGCAGTCTCGGTTGCCGGCCAGTGGACTATCCGCGTGTGATCGAGCTGGCGCGCGCGGGGCGCATCGAAGTCGCCTCGCTGGTGACGGCGCGCTACTCGCTCGACGAGATCAACGCCGGGCTAGATACGCTGCGCGCCGGGCGTGGCATCCGCTCGGTTGTGGTCATGGCGTGAGGAGGCGTCGCGATGCCATCCACCTATGAGTTTCTGCGTGTTGAGCAGACCGAAGCGGTCGCGGTCATCACGCTCGACCGCCCGCCGCTGAACGTGCTGACCATCGCCATGAACCACGAGCTGGAGCGCGCGCTGGAAAGCCTCGCCGATGACCCGCATCTCAAGGCTGTCGTGCTACGCGCCGAGGGGCGCGCGTTCTGCGCGGGAGTGGATGTGGCCGACCACACGCCAGAGCGGGTGAATGAGATGATCCGCGGCTTCGCGCGACTCGTCACCCGCCTGCGCTCGCTCGCCGCCCCCACCATCGCCGTCGTACATGGCGCTGCGCTGGGTGGCGGGACAGAGCTGGTGATGGGTTGCGATATCACGCTGGCGGCGGCCTCAGCCCGCTTTGGCCAGCCCGAAATCACGCTGGGCGTCATTCCGCCGATCGCCGCCGCACTCTTCCCCCGGCGCATCGGCTACCAGCGGGCAGCGCGGCTGGTTTTCACAGGCGAGACGATCAGCGCCGAGGAGGCCGCACGGCTGGGACTCGTCACCGAGGTCGCGCCAGACGCTGACCTCACCAACCGTCTGAATGTCTTGCTCACGCAGCTTACTGGCCTCAGCGCGGCTGCTCTGCGCCTGGCCAAGCGGGCGCTGCTGCTTGGCGCCGCTGGCGAGACGGCCGCGCTCGACGCCATCAATCAGCTCTATCTCACTGATCTGATGGCGACAGCGGACGCGCGCGAGGGCATTCAGTCCTTCATCGAGAAACGCCCGCCCATCTGGCGTGACCAGTAGCGCCTGCACTGCTCGCAATGCGCTCCTGCCGCAGGCGCTCCGCGTGGGGCGTCAGCCGCTGCGCGCTCCCGTGGGCGGCGCTGAGGAGGCCACTATGACTCTTGACACGCTTGACATCGAAGCCGCGCTCACCGACATCCTGGCGCGCTGCCACGAGCTGAGCCTGCGCCAGCGGATCGCCAGCGACGAGGCGCACGAGGCGATTGGCTATTTCCCGGTCTATTTTCCCGAAGAGATCGTGCACGCCGCTGGGCTGCTGCCCTACGCGCTGCTGGGCGGCGGCAACCGTATTGAGGTGCGCTACGCCGACGCGCGCATCGGCTCCTTCGTCTGCTCGATCTGCCGCAGCACGACCGAGCTGGGTCTAAACCACTCGCTCGGCGAGATGGCAGGCTTCTTCGCGCAGCCAATCTGCGACGCCGCCAAACACATGGCGGGCATCTGGGGACGCAACTTCCCCCAGCAGGATCCGCAGATCCTGGCGCTGCCACAGAACGTCAACTCGCCCGCCGCCACCCGCTACGTCTACGACGAGTACCAGCGGCTGCGCGCGATCCTGGCCGAGAAGGTTGGGCGCGCGATCACCGATGACGAGATTCGCGCCAGCCTGGGCGTCTACAACGAGAATCGCCGCCTTCAGCGCGCGCTCTATGCCATCAAGCGTGACGACCCCAGCCGCCTCTCCAGCGTCGAGGCGTATCTGCTCGTGCGCGCCGGAACACGCATCCGGCGCGAGCGGCACAATGCGCTGCTGCGCGAGGCGCTCGACCTGCTGGCGCGGCGGCGTGTGCGACCGATGGACAAGCCGCGCGTGGTCTTCGTCGGCGGCTTCTGCGAGCAGCCACCGCTCGAAATGATCGAGACCATCGAGGATGTCTGCTTCATCGTGGACGACGATCTGCTGATCGGCCAGCGCTGGATCACCGAGGACGTCCCAGAGGTGGGTGATCCCGTCTGGGCGCTGGCGGAAAGCTACATCCAGCGCTCGGCGTCCAGCCCGGTGCAGTATGACGCGCGCAAGCCCAAAGAGGAAACGCTGATGACGATGCTGCGCGAGGCGCGCGCCGAGGCCGCCATCATCAGCGCCGCCAAGTTCTGCGAGCCGGGGCTGGACGACCAGCTAGCGCTCTCGCGGCGACTCGACCGCGAGCGCATCCCGCACCTCGTCCTCGAATTCGAGGAGAAGATGACCAGCTTCGAGCAGATGGCGATGCAGGTCGAAACGTTCGCCGAAACGCTGCTTTTTGAATAGGTAGGAGGCCTTGCATGGCTACCGCCGCCAAACATCCAACCGCCGCGACAGACGCGCGCGTCGCTGGGCAACGCCTCGTCAACCAGTGGCTGAAGAACGTCCACACCGCGCCAGAGCGTGGCCAGCCCGTCGCCTATGTCTTCGTGATGGGCAACGCCATAGAGATCCTGCGCGCTTTCGGCTTCGAGCTGGTCTTCCCAGAGATCAACTCGCTGCAAACGGGTGTGCGCAAAGCCGCGCCAGAGTACCTGGCGCGAGCCGAGGATTTCGGCTTCTCGCCTGATGTGTGCAGCTACGTCAAAGCCGATGTCGGCCTGATGCTCAGCGACATGCAGCACCCCTCCGGCGCGCGCATCCCCAGGCCCGACATCGCCATCGCCTCCAGTCTCTGCAACGTCTACATCAAATGGGCGGAGATCTGGGAGCGGCACTTTGGCGCCTCCACGTTCGTGCTGGATATCCCCGGCAAACGCTTCGCGAACTGGCGGCCGATTCCAGGCTCGCCGCAGTACGACGCCGACAAACGCTGGGTGGGGGGCCAGCTAGAGGACCTGATCGCTCAGTGCGAGCGGATCACCGGCCAGCGGTTTGATCCCGACAAGTTGGCGGAGGTCGAGGCCAACGTCAATGAGATGGTCCGCCTGTGGGTTGAGATTCTCAAGCTCAACCAGCATCGGCCCGCGCCCTACAACTCCATGCTCGACGGCCTGACCTACATCGGCGTGCTCAACGCCTGGCGCGGCACAGCCGAGGGCGTCGCCTACATGCGCCTGCTGCGCGACGAGGTGGCGGCGAAGGTGGCGCGCGGTGAGGGCCGCGTGCGAGATGAGCGCTACCGGCTGATCTTCAGCGGCACACCCTGCTACGTGAACCTGCGGCGCATGGTGGAGCTGTTCGAGACGCATGGCGGCGTCTTTGCCGCGTCCGATTACCTGACCTATGCTGCCGGTGGGCTGGATAGCAGCGGTCTGTTCTACGATCCCGCGCGCCCGCTGGAGAGCCTGGCGGAGGTCACCACGCTGGCCTCGCAGCTCGGCCTCTCCAACCACTTCTTCTCGCACCACACGCTGGCGCAGCAGGTCAAAGACTATGGCGCGGATGGCATCGTCTACCACGGCATCAAGAGCTGCCGCACGGTCGCCACCAGCATGGCCGACAACCGCGAATACGTTACCTCGCGCTATGGGCTGCCCACCCTCTACATCGAGTCCGACCTGATTGATCCGCGCTACTGGTCCGACGCGCAGATCAAGAACCGGGTGGATGCCTTCTTCGAGGTGCTGGAGCAACGTCGGCTGGTGAAGGGGGAGGCGTGAGATGCTCTACGTCGCTGGCGTTGATGTTGGCTCGACCCAGGCCAAAGCGGTCGTACTCGACGAGCAGGCGCACGTCGTAGGCGAGGCGATCCTGGATGTCGAGATGAATATGGGCTCCGCTGCCCAGCAGGTCTTCGATCTGGTCGTGGCGCGCGCCAGCCTCAGCCCGGATGAGATCGCCTTCACTGTCGCCACGGGCTACGGGCGCTATCGCGTCACCTTTGGCGATCTGCAAGTGACCGAGATCAGCTGCCACGCGCGCGGGGCCACCGCCGAGTTCCCCCACACGCGCACCGTGCTCGACATCGGCGGGCAGGACACCAAGGCCATCCGCATTGGCGATTCGGGCGAGGTGGTGGATTTCGCTATGAACGACAAGTGCGCAGCCGGGACCGGGCGCTTCCTCGGCGCCGCCTCCTTCGCGCTGGAGCTGCCGCTCTCTGAGCTGGGGCCGCTGGCGCTCAAGGCGACTGCCCCGGTCAAGATCACCACCACCTGCACTGTCTTCGCGGAATCGGAGATCATCGGCCACCTGGCGAAGGGGCATCGCCCTGAAGACGTGCTGGCGGGCATGCACTATTCCATCGCCACGCGCTGCGCTTCGCTGGTGCGGCGAGTCGGCCTGGCGCCAGAGATCACCTTCACAGGCGGGGTCTCGCGCAATGCCGCGATGCGCCCGCTGCTGGAGCAAACGCTTGGCATGCCGCTCAACGTCAGCGCGCAGGGGCATTTCATGGGCGCGATCGGCGCCGCGCTCTACGCGCTGGACCACGCTCGCACGGGCGCCCCGCGCGTGACTCCGCAGGAGGTAGCGCCATGACTACTGAAACGACGGCTGACATCCTGATCGCGGGCATAGACATCGGCTCGACCTACACCAAAGCCGTGCTCATCAACAGCGCGCGCGCGGTGCGGGCCACCGCTATCAGGCGCAGCGGCTACAAACCCGCCGCCGCGGCCAGCGCCGTCTTCGATGATCTGGTCGCCAATGCCGGCATCCCGCCAGCGCGCGTGACCTACATCGCGACGACGGGCTACGGGCGCTATATGGTCCCATTCCGCCATACCCAGATCACCGAGCTGACCTGTCACGCCGTCGCGACCAGCCATCACTTCCCCGGCGTGCGCACCATTCTGGACATCGGCGGGCAGGACATCAAAGCCATCCGCATAGACGAGCAGGGGCGGGTGCGCGCCTTCCGCCTCAACGACAAGTGCGCGGCTGGCACGGGCGCATTTTTGGAGAAGACGGCGCGCTACCTCGGTCTGCAGACGGGCGAGATCGGCGCCTACGCGCTGCGGTCCGAGCAGCCCGTGGAGATCAGCAGCGTCTGTGCGGTCTTCGCGGAATCCGAGGTCATCAATCATCTGGCCAGCGGTGTAGCGCCCGAAGACATCATGGAGGGCGCGATCGTCGCGCTGGGCGGGCGCGCTGTGCAACTGATGAAGCGCGTCGGCCTGGAACCAGATTATGCGCTGGCCGGTGGCATGACGAACAACCCCGCGATGGTCGCCGCGCTGGAGCGCAAACTCGGCGCGTCACTGCTGCTGCCACCCGACGGGCTTGGCCAGCTCAACGGCGCTTTCGGAGCCGCGTTGCTCGGAGCACGCCGGGCCACGAAGCTGCTAGCGGAAGGGCGGGCCATTATCAGCCCCACCGGCGCTGATGAGACAAAGCCGCGACGCTGGTCCACCTATGTAGCGCCTGTCGCGCAGGCAGCCTCAGCCGCCGAGATCGTCGCGACGGCGTAATGGCGCCACCTTGTAGCACTTGAGGTGATAGATCATGGATATCCTGGCGCAGCTTTCGACTGAACACGAGTACCTGCGCGCCCTGCTCGCCCACATCGAATCAGCCGCCGAGGCAGGCGACGTGGCCGCGCTGACGCAGAGCCTGGAGCAGGCGCACAATGCGCTGGCGACTGAGCTCGACGCCCACATCGCGACCGAGGAGGCCGAGACATTCGCCGCCATCGCCAGCGCGCTGGGCGACGATCTGGTGGCGCCCTTCCGCGCGGATCACGCCGAGATCAGGGCCACGCGCGATGAGGTGTATGAGCGGCTGGGGCGCGGCGAAGCGCCATTTGAGGCGAGCCAGCGACTCTGCGCGCTGCTGTTGTCGCATCAGTTGCGCGAGGATCTGATGCTTTTCCCCAGCGCGCGCGAGGCGGTGTCTAGCTGAAGGTCTGCGCCAACCTTGCGGCCGCCGAGGCGGCAGCGGTACGTTCGCAGGGATGTCCACGGATTGCCAGAGTGTCAGTGTGTCAGAGTGTTGAACCGAGGGTGCGTATCCAGGCGATGCTCCCATCTTCACTTGAGAGTGCGCGGATCACGAAGGGCTGGTGAACGGATGACGGGCGGCACGGGTCGACCTCGCTCGGCGTGGTCTCAAAGAGGCGGCCCGAGTCCACCACAATGCCTGTGCTCAGGGTCGCAAGCGCCCGCTGGCGCCATAGGACTGTGCCATCCGCCAGGCGGAACGCCCAGATCATTCCCTGGGGCGCTGCCGCCAGGTAGAGCGCCTGCGCATCGCGCGTCATACTGGAGACTGCGAACGCGTTCGCCTGTACTGGCACGCGCCAGAGAAGCTGGGAGTCGCGTCCCAGCAGGCGATACGCCAAGATCGTTGGCAGGGGTTCAGGCGGCGTTGCGCCAGGCGGGATGCCCGGCAAGAGGACACCTGCATAGAGGCCCCCTACGAGCGTTGGATACGGTACCTCCGCGTACGGTGGCAGGCGGAGCGCGTACCCTTCACTTGTGCCATCGATGGGATTCAGTCCCACGACGCCCCCTGGAATCACCTGTGTTGAGCCAACGATCAAGCCACTTGTCCGGGCATACAGGTACCCGGCTGCAACCGCCAACGGAATGTACCACACCTGATCGCTGGGAAAGGGACCGGGGAAGGAGGTCCAGAGGAGCGCCCCTGTGTCCTTGCGCAGCGCCACGACGGAACCATTGCCTGACGCGATATAGACGGCATGTCCATCTACTACGGGCGCGGTGAGGACCGGTCCACCCTTCACGCGAGCCTGCCAGAGGACGCGACCATCGAGGAGCCGAACAGCATCAACGTCTGCGTCCGTCGTGACATAGAGAACACCACCGCTGTGGGTCGCCAAACTGGAGGCGAGCGGGGCGCGCCAGAGGGTGATCCCATCGCGCGCCCGCAGGCCGATCAGTTCGCTGCTCAGCACGACGAGGACACCATCTGCTACCGCGAGTGGTCTTGCACCCTTGGAAGCCGGAACGCGCCAGAGGAGTGCCCCATCGCGCGCCCGCAGTGCGGCAATGGCGTACTGATCATTCTGGCCTTGAGGATCTTGAGCAGGATTGCCGATAGTCTGAAGGGCGGCAGGAAGGGAGTAGCCCACGTAAACTGCCCCATCGGCGGCCAGCGGCGTCGTCGTAGCGACGATATAGTGTGGAGGGGCAGGCGCCGCATCGCCATGGGATACACAACCGAATGGGAGCGCAGGAGTGGCGGCGCCACTGGCAGTCGGCGGCGACCTATCGTCGCACGAGGTCAGCGCCAGCGAGAAAACAGTCGCCAGCACACACAGCGCAACTGGCAGCTTGTGTCGGAAAGTCAATCGCTTCCATTGTGCTTGCCATCGGGATCGCCACCTACCCGCCACTGCCCGTCTCCGTTCATCGCCTCAACTCCGGCGTCCCGGCCGTCCTTACCATCCCGACGGCGCCGCCCTGGCAGTCCGCCATTCACGCACTTGGGCCACTCCTCCTCGCTAATGAGGGCCAAGTCCAAAGCCAGATCAGAGGGCGCGTGCTTCAGAGCGCGTCGCTCCCTCTACGTCCCCTCCCCTGATGTCGCTGCCCGGTCGCAGTCGTTGCCACAATATACGCGAAATCGGCAAGGGACATCACACAGGCGATGTCTCACGTTGCCCGTATGAGAGGTTCGAGAGGCTCCTACGCATGGAAGGCGATTTACTCTTTGTTGAGTCAGCTAGGTTCGCTTCGCGACGCTTTCGCGCATCAGCGCGTGGCCTCGCCGCCCTCGCTGGTGGGCAGCCCGTGCGCCTGCCAGTTTGGGTAGCCGCCCGCCAGCGCCGCCGCGCGATAGCCGCGCTCGCTCAGCAGCGCCGCCGCTCGTTCGCCTCGCGAGAAGCCGGGGTGCTGCATCATGCAGTAGGTGACGATCTGCCGGTCGCGCGGCAGTTCATCCAGCTGCTGCTCCAGCGCCGCCAGCGGGATGTTGCGCGCGCCCGCCACATGCCCCGCCGCATACTCCGACGCGCCACGCACATCGAGGATCAGCGTCTCGCTGCGCCGCGCGTCTATCTCCGCTGGCTCCAGCTTCTCACAGGCGATGGGCTGCTCCTCGCCATGCTCCGCCGTCAACTGCGCGCGCAGCGCCACCGCCTGTGCGCTGTCGCCGCTGGCCAGGCACAGCTTCTCCATCTCCTGCAGCGGCCAGGAAAAGCCGTTGGCGCGAATCTCACCCCAGGCGGGGCCGCCGGGATCGTCATCATCATAGCTGTTGTATGCCACGAGCAGGGCGGGGTTGGCGGCCACCACAGCGGCGAAGTGGTCGAAGGCGGTCTCGGTGTAGGCGAGCGTCCCGGCCCAGCTGCGATAGGCATTTTCGACCAGCGCGGCCTGGGTCAGCGCATCGAAGTCCACGCCGTGGGGCGGCGTCTCGCCACGCGCGAAGTAGCCGACGCGCTCGACGTTGTACTCCATCCAGAAGCCGATCAGCGCGAGCGTGTCGTGGGCCGCGCGATCGTGGTCGTGCCGGCTGGCGGCAAAGGTCGCCACGTCGGCGCGCGCCTGCTGAAAGAGCGCGAGCAAGTGGTCGCGCAGCGCGTCGCCGCTCAGGTCGTTAAGATCGGTAGCCATACGCATCCCTCTTTCGTGCGCGATGGCGCGCGCTCATCCGCGCTCCTGCTCACAGTGTAACCGGGCAACCACGACATCCACTGTCATGTTTCCATCCATTGCGATAAGCGCGCTGCTTGACGGCAGATCGCCCATATGTTAGAAATACCTATGCCAGCAAAACCTATAGGCTGATGTTGGAAGGCGCAACGTGTACACTGATATTCTGATCCTGGCGAATCTGGCGACGCGGCCACAGCACGGCTACGAGATCAAGAAGAGTGTCGAGCAGGTGGTCGGCGGCGAGATCAACCTGAACAACGGCGCGCTCTATCCCGCGCTGCGCCGCTTCGAGCAGATGGGCGCCATCGAGCGCGAGGTAGAGCGGCAGCAGGGCAAGCCCGACCGCCACATCTATCACCTGACGGCGCTGGGCCATGAGTTGCTGCGCGACCTGCTCTGCGAGTTCCCGCCAGAGGTGGCGCGCCGTATGTCCGAATTCTTCGTGCGAGTCAGCTTCTTTGAGCTGCTCGAACCGCCGGAGCGCCTCGCCATCCTCGACGCGCGCCGCGCCTTTCTGCTGGGCGCGCTGGCCCTGCACGAGCGAATACGCGCGAAGGTCGCCGCCGAGCGCTTGCCATTTCCACTGCATGCACAGCAGGTGTTGCGCTTCCAGGAGGGGCAGACGCGCGCCGAGCTGGCATGGGTCGAGAGCCTGGCGCGCGACGTGGCCCCCACGTCCGCCGAGCTCGACTGAGCGCCGACACGTCCGCCAGCAGAGAAAGCGAGCGCCCCCGATGTCCTCCGATGCCCCCTACCAGACCTTTGATGTGCAACATTTCGAGCGCTGGTCGCGCAGCTACGAAGAGTCGTGGATGCAGCGGCGCGTGTTCGCGCCAACGCACAGCGCCGTGCTGGCGCTGGCCACGCAACTCCCCACGCCGGACGTGATCCTCGACGCGGGCTGCGGCACGGGTCGCCTGCTGCGCGCCGCCGCCCAGCGCTGGCCAGATGCAACGCTGATCGGCGTGGACCCCGCCGAGGGCATGGTGGAGATGGCGCGCAAACTCACGCCGGGCGCGACCATCCATCGCGGCCTCGCCGAGGCGCTGCCACTGCCCGACGCCAGTGTGGACCTCGTCTTCAGCACGCTGTCATTCCACCACTGGCATGACCAGCAGGCGGGCGTGCGTGAGATGGCGCGTGTGCTGCGCCCCGGCGGGCATTTCATCCTGGCCGATGTCGCGCCGCCACAGATCCTCACCTGGCTGCGCTTCACACGTGGGGCGCGCTCGCTCGCCACGCGCCAGCGCATCTTCGCCGCCGCTGGCCTGCGCGTCGAGCGGCAGCAGAGCGTGAACCTGGGCGCTGGCCCCTTCAACCTGATCGCCATCACGGTCGCCGCGCGGTGAACGCGGCCCCCACCCCCAGCCCCTCCTCCGCTGTGCGAGAGAGGGGAGCTACAGGCTCCGCCGCTGCGCGGGAGAGGGGAGTCGATCGTCGCTCGGCGCCGTCGCTCTCCTTCATCAGGATGGGCGCTAGCGTAGCAGGCCACAGGCCTCAAGGCCATCGCGCACGAGCGCATGCTCGGCGCCGTTGCCTTCCAGGCCGTGATAGCGCCGCCGCTTCACGTTCGGTTCGCGATTGGCGGGGTGGGTGAGGGCAACAAGAGTGGTGAGGTGAGGCGCGCCTGGAAACCGGGCGCCGCGGACAAGCGCTGTGTCGCGGTGGTCCAACTCCTGAAGAGTGGTCGCTCCAGACCACGCCGCTGTCAGCTCGCGCGCGAGAGGCGCGAGGACGGGTGGAACTTCCTTGCCAAGCGTGAGCATCAGACGCGGCTTCTGCATCTGAATCTGCTTGAGCAGGAACGCGCGGCAGCGATAGACAAAGGAGTGATTGTCCGCGCCGGGAAACCTCCCGCTCGATTCATTCTTGCCCGTTGACAGGTTCACATCCGCCTTGAGGCCCATGTAGGCGTTGGTGAAGAAGCAGTCCTCAAGAGGAATGCCCCATGCTTGCAGTGCCTTGCGCAGGCTGCCCCAGGCGCCCAGGTTGACAGGTTCGTATCCTTGAGCGAGCGACTGCCTGTAATGGACTTCGCTGTCGAAGTTGTGCCCTACCACCATGACCTTGCCAATGGGCATCGGCGGCATTGGTCGGCCCACCTGTGCGCCCCACAATCCCGCTCCACCTGGGAAGAACGCGACCCCGGTCATGCATGCGGGTACAGGTGTTACCCCTTCCGGGTAATCGCCAAAGTTGGCGAGCAATTCGGCGAGCTGCTCGAGTGGATGCTGGCTCTCTGTGTCATGCATAAGGCGCCTCTCACGGTTACAGTGGGGACGATCCATCGCATGGTTCACATCTGGCTCTCTGCGTCGCGCGCCATCACAGCGCGGTCAGGATCTCCACGCCGTCGTCGGTGAGAGCCTACGGCGCCTGAGCGTTGCATTAGGCATCGTCGCCCGTGCCTGGTTGTAGCCACGAACGCTGATGAGCTGTGCGTACTAATGCCATCTCGGCGGTGTCACCTGTCTGATCACCATAGATACGCTGCTCAACATTCCTCCTATGGTACGGCTGGGTAGGCTGGGTGAGCGCGACAACGACGGTCTGGTGGAGTAGCCCATCGAACTGGACGCGAACAAGCGCATCGTGACACTCATCGAGGTCCCGAAAGGTACGCGACGTGGTCCACGACGCGAGTTCCAATGCCAAAGGCGCCAAAACGGGCCAAACATCCTTGCCTAATACGAGCAAGAGCCTTGGCTGCTGCGCCTGAATCTGCTTTAGGAGGAATCCCTGGCAACGTTCGATGTAATCACGATGATCGCGGTCATCGCCCAGCAATGACCGAAAGAAGGCGCCGAACGACCCAGCGGGATTCGCCTTAAGACCCATGTATCCGTTGGTGAAGAAACAGGAGGCGGCTGCAACCCGGCATGCAGCGAGGAAATTGAGCAGCGGTCTCCACGTCGGGCTGTTCTCGTTCTCAGTGTTGTCGCGGACAGACTGATCATATCCGGCCACCGTGTTAAAGATGTGGCCCAACACCATCACACCGCCTACAGGCATCGGTGGCAGAGGGAGTCCGGGTTGCGCCAGCCTTAAACCTGATCCACCGGGAAAGAAGGCGAGGCCTTCAATGCGCCTGGAAGTCGGCTCTACGCCTTTGGGATAGGAGCCGAATTGGGCTAGTTGGCGAAAGAGATACTCTACCGTATGCTGGGGACTGTAAGTCTGCATGTGATGTCTCCTGCCGGAGATAAGAGGAACGCGAGCGATCGCTGGTAGCGCCATCACAGCGCGGTCAGGATCTCCACGCCGTCGTCGGTGATGGCCAGCGAGTGCTCGAACTGCGCCGAGCGCTTGCCATCCACGGTCGAGATGGTCCAGCCATCCTCGCGGCTGGTTTTGGTCTCCTTGGCGCCTGCGTTGATCATCGGCTCGATGGTAAAGACCATCCCTGGCTTGATGAGCGGCCCGCTTCCCTTCGCGCCGTAGTGCGGCACAAACGGCTCCTCCCACAGCTCGCGCCCCACGCCATGCCCGCCCAGGTCGCGCACGACCGAGAAACCCTCGCCCTCGGCGTAAGTCTGGATGGCCGCGCCGATGTCGCCAATATGATGGCCAGCCCGCGCCTGCTCGATGCCGATCTCCAGGCAGCGGCGCGTCACGTCCAGCAGCTTCTGCGAGGCGGGGTCGAGCTGGCCCACGCCAAAGGTGACGCAGGAGTCGCCGATCCAGCCGTGATAGCGCGCGCCGATGTCAATGCCGACCAGATCGCCTTCCTGCAAGGTCTGCCGCGCGCTGGGGATGCCGTGACAGATGACATCGTTGATGGCGACGCAGATCGTCGCCGGGAAGGGGGGACGCGCCAACCGCCCGGCGCGGTCGCGCACCGCGCCATAGCCCTTGTACATCGGCAGGGCGCCCTTGCCGCGGATGAACGTCTCGGCGATGCGATCCAGCGCGGCGGTCGTCACGCCGGGGCGCACATGCGGGCGCAGCTCCTCATAGGTCTGCGCGACGATGCGCCCGGCCTCGCGCAGCTGCGCGATCTGCTCTGGCGTCTTCATCATAATCGCCATAGCGCACATCCCTGCCTCTCTGCTGCCCCCACCCCCCAGCCCCTCCCCCGCTGCGCGGGAGAGGGGAGTATGAGGCGAGGTTTGCTCCGCTTGCTCCCCCTCGCCCTCTGGGAGAGGGGGCTGGGGGGTGAGGGGTCGCCTACCCTCTCGCCAGCGCCTTCTTCGTCAACTCAGGAATATCGAAGATCGTATCGGCCACTGGCACATTGGCCTTCTGCAGCGCCTCTACCTTGCCCTGCGCTGTGCCGCTGGAGCCAGAGACGATCGCGCCCGCATGCCCCATGCGCTTGCCAGCGGGCGCCGTGCGGCCCGAGATGAAGCCGACGACCGGCTTCGTCATCGTCGCGGCGTAGGCGGCGGCGTCTTCCTCATCGCTGCCGCCGATCTCGCCGCACATCACTACGGCGTCGGTCTCAGGATCCTGCTCGAAGAGGCGCAGGCAGTCAATGAAGGTCGTGCCGATGATCGGGTCGCCGCCGATGCCGATGCACGACGACTGCCCGATGCCCGCTGCCGTCAGCAGCGAGACGACCTCGTAGGTCAGCGTGCCAGAGCGCGAGACGAAGCCCACGCGCCCCTCTTTGAAGATGTGATATGGCATGATGCCGACCTTGCCCGCGCCCGGCGTGGCCAGCCCAGGGCAGTTTGGCCCGATCAGGCGGGTCGGATGCTGCTTGAGGAAGGCCATCACACGAGCCATATCCAGCACTGGAATCAGCTCGGTGATGCAGACTACCAGCGGGATGCCCGCGTCGGCGGCCTCCATGATGGCGTCGGCGGCTCCAGCGGGCGGTACGAAGATGCAGGCGACATCGGCGCCGGTGCGCGATTTGGCCTGCGAGACGGTGTCGAAGACCGGCACGCCCTCGAAGGGCTGCCCGCTCTTGCCGGGCGTCACGCCGCCGACGATCTGTGTGCCGTTCTCGATCATGCGCCTGGTGTGGTAGCTGCCCTCGCCGCCGGTGATGCCCTGCACGATCACACGCGAGTTCTTATCAAACAGGATGCTCACTCGTTGTTCCCCTTCGCCGTGATCGCGTTCACCTCGGCGACGATCTTCTGCGCGCCGTCGCGCATATCGGCGCCCCAGGTCAGTCCGGCGTCTGCCAGCAGCGCGCGGCCCTCGACCTCGCCAGTGCCAGCCAGCCGCGCGACGATCGGCATGCCCTTGGGCAGCTCTTCCTGCGCCATGATGATGCCGCGCGCCACTTCCTCGCCGCGCGTGATGCCGCCGAAGATGTTGACGAAGATGCCCTTGACCTGCGGGTCGCGCGCCACGAAGAGCAGCGCCTTCTTCATGGACTCCGCCTTGGCGCCGCCGCCGATGTCAAGGAAGTTGGCGGGCTTGCCGCCCGCGCGGGCCACCATATCCAGGGTGGTCATCACCAGCCCCGCGCCGTTGCCGACGATGCCGACATCGCCGTCCAGCTTGACGTAGGTAAGACCCTCTTCCTTGGCCGCGAACTCCAGCGGGTTGGCTTCTTCCGGCTCGGCCCAGCCCGCATACTCTTTCTGGCGAGGCAGCGCGTTGTCGTCAATAATCATCTTGGCGTCGGCGGCAATGACCTTGCCATCGTCGGTCAGCGCCAGCGGATTGATCTCGGCCAGCGTGGCGTCGCTCTCGATGCAGGCCTTCACGAGCTGCGAGAGGATCGTTCCGCCGCGCGCCACCACCACCGGCGGCACACCCGCCGCGGCCAGCAGCTTGCGCGCCTGGAACGGCGGCAGCCCCCAGCGCATGTCCACCGGATGGCGCAGGATCTTCTCCGGCTCCTTCTCGGCCACCTCTTCGATGTCTATGCCACCAGCCGCGCTGACGATCACGACGGGGGCCTGCGAGGCGCGGTCGAGCGTGACGCCGAGGTAATATTCCTCTTTGATGTCGAGCGCGGGTGTTACCAGCACTTTCTCGACGGTCAGCCCTTTGATGTCCATCCCCAGAATCTTGCTGGCGACCTCGCGCGCCTGGGCGGGGTCTTGCGCGATCTTGACGCCGCCCGCCTTGCCGCGCCCGCCGACGTAGACCTGCGCCTTGATGACGACCGGCTCGCCGAACTCTTGCGCGATGCGCTCGGCCTCCGCTGGCGTGGTGGCGACTTTGCCCGGCTGCACCGGCACGCC
>JAICVT010000060.1 GCA_025935235.1 Ktedonobacterales bacterium
GGAACCGTCTGATTGGAGGGAGCGGCTTGCCGGCGGCGCGCTCAGATGCGCGTCCACGATGCCTGCGATGCGCGTGAACGAGCCAGGGAGGATGAACCGAATGAAGCGTCAGCGATTCACGATGCTGCTAGTCGTCGCGCTGAGTCTGGCGGCGCTCGCCTCATCCTTCGCGCCGGGCGTGACCGCGAGCGTCGCGGCCGCGCCTGACATCCCGCAATCTGTGCAGCCCGCGCCCGCTAGCCCGCCAGTGGACTTCCCGACGGTGGACCCCAGCTACATCTACAACCAGCTCTTCTACATGGTGACGCACTTCCAGCGGCGTGAGGCGGGCTATGACAACAATCAGCCCGTCAGCGTGAATGGCCATGACGAGTTCGCCGCCTACTGGCAGGCCGAGATGCTGCGCGACTTGCAGGGCTTCGGCGCACAGGCTCGCCATGATGCCTTCCACGTGGATGGCTGGCAGGGACGGCCCGCGACGGTGGAGGCTTTCAACGTCGAGGTGACCGTGCCGGGCGTGACGCATCCCGAGCAGGTGGTGGTGATCGGCTGCCACTACGATGGCGAGGCCAGCTCCACGCAGTCGGCCAACGACGACGGCAGCGGCTGCGCCATCGAACTGGGCGTGGCGAAGGCGCTGGCGACCTACTGGCGGACCAACCACCTCTACCCCGCGCGCACGCTGCGCTTCGTTATCTATGATGCTGAGGAGCAGGGCATCTTCGGCTCATTCCACTACGTCAACCAGACCGTCAACGGCGATCTGGGCAACATCGTGGCGATGCTCAACGAGGAGCAGAACGGCATCGGCTATCCGCTGCGCTTCCTGGGCAAGACGAGCAATCCGCTGCTGCCGACCACCCTCTGGATGACGCCGCTGACTAACAACCAGGCGTACAACGATACCCAGAGCTTCACCAGCGCGCAGACGCAGGCCATCACCGCCTTCCGCTCGCTGATGCAGCAGGATGCGCCCACCGCGTTCGCCGCCTTCCGCCAGCTCGGCTACGGCAGCCTGACCTATCGCAACGACCAGAATCAGCCGGTGACGCAGCAGATCTTCACGCCGCAGGATCTGCAATACACGCCCGAGGCCGACGATAACCTCGGTGGCAGCGACAACTATCCCTTTGCGCTGGCGGGCCTGCCAACGGCCACGTTCATCGGCAACTACTCCTACTACGACCAGAATCCGCCGCCGTGGTCCTATCCCTACGACCAGCCGCAGGACACCATCCAGCTGATGAACGTCTTCGCCAGCGGCTCGGAGGCCGAGGCTAAGGCGCTCGATCTCTCGCTGGCGCTGCCGGGGATGCTGACGACCTGGGCACTGGCGCAGCCCGCCGTGCTGGGCTTCGCTGCGGCGGACGGCAAGCCGCTGGCGGCGATCAGCGACATCGCCTCGACCACCCCCGGCGCCGCGATCGCGCTGGACGCCTCCGCCTCGTATGATCCGACCAATCCTGGCGCGACGCTGACCTATAGCTGGAGCTTCGGCGATGGCGGGCGCGCGACCGGTGTGGCGACCCAGCATGCCTGGGCCAGCGCGGGCGACTATCCGCTGTCGCTGACGGTCAGCGACGCCTCCGGCTCGCGCACCATCACCAAGACCATTCACGTCACCACATCGCCTGTGGTCATCACGAACCCCTATCAGGGCTTCCCGCAGGATGGCCGACCACGGGCCAACCCGGCGGTGACACTGCCCCAGCCAGAGAACACGTCGCCGCTCGGCGGCTCCTCCAGCACAGGGACGCCGGGAGTTGCGGCGCCAGGGTGGCTGTGGGCGTTGGTGGCGATCCTGGCCATCATCGCACTGGCGGCGATCGCGTTCGGCGTCAGCATGGCGCGGCGGCCCGCGATGAACACAGCGGCAGGCGTCGTCTCGCCAGCCGAGGCTGAGCGGCAGCGACGTGAGCAGGCGGTGCGCGGGCTGCTCACCCCTCGCTCGCCCGACCAGCGCCCACCGGAGGGGAGCGGCAGCGAATAGGGCGAGAACCTCTCCCCCTGCCCCCTCCCCTTCAGGGAGGGGAACCCGTGGCAGGGCGATCAGGCGGTTGGCACATGGGCGATCAGCAACTGATGAGCGCGCCGATAGCTCCCCTCTCCCGCACAGCGGGGGAGGGGCTGGGGGTGGGGGCGCTGCCTATAGAAACACCAGCGCGATGGCGCCCAGCGCGAGCAGGATGCTGACGGCAAGGAAAACAATGCCCAGCGTCAGGCGCGTCGAGCGCGACATGCCAGCCTGCTGGGGTGCGGCGACTCCCCGGCTGCCATATTGTGGGGCATAAGAGCGCGCGTAGGGGTCGTTGTTGGCGTAGGGGTTGCGCGCGGCGGCCATCGTCGGCGTCTCGGGCAGCGCCTCGGTGTAGGCGTTGCGGTCGTCGTCATCCCAACCAGCAACGCCGCCGACCTGATAGCGTCCGCCGCCGGGCTGCGAGCCGGGCCGCGCGCCAGGACCAGAGGGCGGCGCGTTGACTGGCGAGCCGCACTGCCCGCAGAAGGTCTCCGTGCCGATGATGCGCGCGCCACAGACGCCGCAGAAGCGTCCGGTAGACATCGTCCCGCCGGGGTTCGGGCCAGAGCGCGCCGCGCGGGTCGCCTGCGCCGCAACAGTGGAGGCGCGGTCGGCGCCGGGTCCGCTGGCGGAGTAGCGCGGCGGAGGCGGCGGCGAGAGCGCGGGATCAGCCGCGCGCGTCTCGCCATACGAGGGGGCGTCGTCGTACAGATCGGCTGGCGCTTGCCATCCACAGTTGCGGCATACCCCTCGACCGTCAACCGCGTCCGCGCCACAGCGCTCACACGTCCCCACAGAGCATCGCCTCCACGCAAATGGGCCTATCGCTTTGGGCATGATTCAGGCGTGATTCAGGAATGGCGCACGGCGCGCACGCCTGTCGCCGTCAGTATAGCGCTCAATGTGGCGGCGCGCAACTTTGGCGGGCGGCTGGCCCCCACCCCCAACCCCTCCCCGCTGTGCGGGAGCGGGGAGCTACGGGCAGGAGCGGCGGGCGAGAACGCTCCGGCTCCCTCGCCCTCTGGGAGAGGGCTGGGGTGAGGGCCGCTACCGCAGGTTGATCCAGGCGGTCTTGATCTGCGTGTAGGCGTCGAGGACGGCGTGGCCCATTTCGCGGCCATAGCCGCTCTGGCGATAGCCGCCAAAGGGCGCGGCGGCGTCGAACTGGTTGTAGGTGTTGACCCACACCACGCCCGACTTCAGCAGCGACACCATCTTGTGCGCCTTCTTGATGTCGCTCGTCCAGACGCCCGCCGCCAGGCCGTAGATCGAGCGGTTGGCGCGCGCGGCGACCTCCTCGATCTCTTCGAAGGGCAGCGCCACGACGACCGGCCCGAAGATCTCCTCGCGCGCCACGGTCATCTCGTCCGTCACCTGATCGAGCACCGTCGGGCGCAGGAAGAAGCCATCGGCCAGATCGCCGCCGACCCGCTCGCCGCCCGCGCGCGCTGTCGCGCCCTCGCGCCTGCCCGTTTCGATATAGCCCGAGACGCGGTCGAGTTGCTCCTGCGTGATGACCGGTCCCATCTCGGTCGCCGGATCAACGCCCTCGCCCACCTTCATCGCCGCTGCTGCCTCGGCCATCTGGCTGATTGTCTCGTCGTAGATGCTCTGGTGGACGAAGAGGCGGCTGCCCGCCGTGCAGATCTGGCCGGAATTGAAGTAGATGGCAGTCAGCGCACCGCGCACCGCCCACTTCAGATCGGCGTCGGGGAAGATGATGTTCGGCGATTTGCCGCCCAGCTCCAGCGTGATCTTCTTCAGGTTGCCCGCGCTGGCCTGCAAGATCTTCTTGCCGACCTCGGTCGAGCCGGTGAAGGCGATCTTGTCCACATCCAGGTGCGCCGCCAGCGCCGCGCCCGCCGTGTGGCCATAGCCCGGCACGATGTTGACCACGCCATCGGGGAAGCCCGCCTCACAGATCAGCTCGCCGATGCGCAACGCCGTCAGCGGCGTCTGCTCGGCTGGCTTCAGGATGACCGTGTTGCCAGCCGCCAGCGCGGGGGCCAGCTTCCACGAGGCCATCTGCATCGGGAAGTTCCACGGGATGATCTGGCCGACGACGCCCAGCGGCTCGCGCAGCGTGTAGGTCAGCATGTTGGGGATCGAGACGGGGATTGTCTCGCCCTCGATCTTGGTCGCCCAGCCCGCGAAATAGCGGAAGTGGTCGGCGGTCAGCGGCACATCGCTGGCTTTGGAGTATTTGATCGGCTTGCCATTGTCGAGCGTCTCCAGCATCGCCAGCTCGTCGGCGTGCTCCTCGATCAGCTCGGCCACGCGCCACAGCAGTCGCCCGCGCTGCGAGGGCGTCATCTTCGGCCACGGCCCGCTCTCGAAGGCTTTGCGCGCCGCCGCCACCGCGCGATTGATGTCCTCTGCGTCGCCCTCAGCGACATGCGCCAACACTTTGCCCGTCGCCGGGTTGAGCGTCTCGAAGGTCTTGCCGCTGGCCGCCTCGACCCACTGCCCGCCAATCAGCATCTTGACTGGCTGCTGGCGCAGAAATGCGCTCTCTATCGTCTCGCTCGCGCTGGTGGTCATCGCTCTTCTCCTGATTGTTGGCGGCACTCTATGATGCAGGCATGGCGCGCGGCGCGAGCCCTCACCCCAGCCCTCTCCCAGAGGGCGAGGGAGCCGGAGGGTGAACGCACACCGCTCCTGCCCGTAGCTCCCCTCTCCCGCACAGCGGGGGAGGGGTTGGGGGTGGGGGCGCTATCCCTGCTGGGTGAGCGCCCGCCGCAACATGAAGCGCTGGATCTTGCCGGTTGCCGTCTTGGGCAGCTCCGCCACAAACTCCGTCCACTGTGGCGCCTTGTAGGGCGCGAGCTGCGTTCTGACCGATTCGGTGATCTCCTGCCCCAGCGCGTCCGACGGCTCATAGCCCTCCTTCAGCACGACGTAGGCCTTGGGCTTGATAAGATCGTTCTCGTCAGGCGCGCCGATCAGCGCGCACTCCAGCACGGCGGGATGCGCGATCATCACGCCTTCCACCTCGGCGGGCGAGACCCAGCGCCCACCCACGCGCAGCATGTCATCGGCGCGCCCGGCGTACCAGTAGTAGCCGTCCTCGTCCTGATAGTAGGTGTCGCCGGTTGAGATCCAGCGCCCCTGGATGACATCTTTGGTCTTCTCGTGCTTGTTCCAGTAGTAGGCGGTCGTGCTGTCGCCGTTGATGTGTAGCGTCCCCAGCTCGCCCTGCGGAACTGGCTGGTCGTTCTCATCCACGATGCGCGCCTCGTAGCCCGGCACGAGCTTGCCCGTGCTGCCGGGGCGGATGTCGCCGGGACGGTTGCTGATGAAGATGTGCAGGATCTCGGTGCTGCCGATGCCATCGAGGATGTCAACGTGGAACTTGTCCTGCCAGCGCCGCAGGATGTCGGCGGGCAGCGCCTCGCCCGCCGAGACGCACGCGCGCACCGAGGAAAAGTCGAAGCGCTTGTCGGCGTCGGGCAGCGCCAGCATCGCGGCGTAGACTGTCGGCACGGCGAAGAACAGCGTCGGTCGCGCCTGCTGCACGAGGTTGAAGAGGTCTTCGGGCGCCGGTCGCCCAGAGTGGTGGACGGCGGCGCCGCCGACGCCAAACGGGAAGTACAGCCCGTTGCCCAGACCATAGGCGAAGAAGAGCTTGGAACTGGAGAACGCGATGTCGTTCTCACTGATACCGAGAATCGGCTTGGCGTAATACTCTGTGCAGAAGGTCATGTCGTGCTGAAGATGCACGCAGCCCTTGGGGAAGCCCGTGCTGCCGGAGCTGTAGAGCCAGAACGCGCTGTCGTCTTTGCTGGTGGCGGCGGCGGTGAGCGTCGAAGACTGCGCCGCGCGCCACTCGTCGTAGTCGTGCAGTGTCACCGCGCCAGCGGCGGTCGCCAGCGTCTGCGCCTGCGCGGCGGCCTCAGTGGACGGGCGGCGACTGAAGAGTCCGCGCTTCGCGGGCGACTCGCTCGCCGCCTGCCGCTCCAGTCCCACGACGACCACATGGCGCAGGTAGTGGAGCTGCGGCAGGATGCTCTGCACGCCCGCCCACACGGCCGCGTGAATCAGCAGCACTTTGGCGCGGCTGTCTTCGAGGATGTAGACGAAGTCGTCGGGGCGCATCAGCGTATTGCTGGGAACGGGAACCGCGCCGATCTTGATCGCGCCGAAGAAGGTGGTCGCGAAGGCCGGTGAGTCGAGCAGCGCCATCGCCACTCGCTGCTCCATCTCCACCCCCAGTGCGCGCAGCCCGTTGCCCACCTGGTTGGCCTGCGCGGCGATCTCGGCGTAGGTGTAGGCCTTGCCCTCGTGGATGACAGCCGTCTTCGCGCCACGCCCCGCCGCAAGGTTGCCATCCAGAAAGGCGCTGGCGGCGTTGAACTGATCGGGAATCGACACGACTGGAACAGAGATCGGAACCGGTGTGGCCATGCTCGACAACCCTCTTCTTCTCATCCGCTCTGATGATGCGACCACTCCCCCTCTCCGCGTGGGAGAGGGGGCTGGTGGGTGAGGTTCTCCGCGCTAGCGCCCTTTGAAGACTGGCGTGCGCTTCTCGACGTAAGCGGCGATGCCCTCTTTGGCGTCCTCGCTCTGGAAGCACAACTGCTGCAGCTCGCGCTCGATGGCCAGCGCCTCCGAGAAGGCGACCTCGGAGCCTGACTGCACCGACCGCTTCAGGCGACCCACCGCTTTCGACGACTTGCTGGGCGGGCAGAAGCCACGCGCGTACTCCATCACCTTATCCCAGTAGCCCTCGGACTCGTAGATGTAGTTGATGAGACCCAGCTCCTGCGCCTCCTCGAACGACATCAGCCGCGCCTCAGCCATTAGCTCAATCGCCTTGTTCTTGGGCAGGGCGCGCGCCATGCGCTGCGTGCCGCCGGTGCCGGGCAGCACCCCCAGACCCAGCTCTGGCAGCCCCACCTTGCCGGCGCCCTGGCGCGCGATGCGGATGTCGCAGGCCAGCGCAATCTCCAGCCCGCCGCCGACCGTGTGGCCGTTGAGCGCCGCGATCACCAGTTTGGGCGTCTGCTCCAGGCGGGTCAGCGTCTCGTTGGCGTGCAGGCAGAAGTAATACTTGAAGGTCGGCGTCACCGCGTTGAGCATGCTGATCTCAGCGCCTGCCGAGAAGAACTTGTCGCCCGCGCCGCGCAGCATGATGACATGCACATTTTCGTCGAAGCGCGCCTTGAGGATCGCCGCGTCGAGCTGGCTCATCATCTCATAGCTGTAGGTGTTGGCCGGGGGATTGGTCAGTTCGATGATGCCCACGCCGTCGGTCACGGTGTAGTTCACCAGAACCTTCTCGCTCACGGTGGTCATGCGGTGTCTCCTTTGTCTCCGGTATCTCCGTTGCGGGTCTGAAACACGTCCAGGATGGCGTCGTCTTTGACAAACTCAAACGGGGTGTGGCAGCGCTGGCAATACATCTGCACCGTCAGCAGCTGCGGGCCAAACAGGGCGAGTGGCTCCGTCTCCTCCGCGCCGCAATAGGGGCACGGAGCGTGCGCGCGCTCCTGCGCCTGTGTCATAGTACCCCCAGTCGGCGCGTCGTCGCATCCCACTGCGCCCACGGCAGCGGATGCGTCAGCCGCCAGTTCCCCTCGGCGTCGCGCTCGACTGGCTCCTCCAGCCCGACGCGGTTTAGCGTGGGCATGACGACCGCCAGAAAGCGGCTGCGCAGCGTATCGGGCGTGGCGTCTATCACGCCATCGTCGTAGAGCTGACGCATGGCAGGGTCGTCGTCGGGGCCAAACCAGCAGAGCGTCTCTTTCCACCACGGCCCCAGCGCGGCCACCAGATTGGCGCGCACCGCGCCGCCCGCGTTGGCCAGGCGCATCACCCAGCCCTCGGCGTTCATAAAGTGCAGCTTCTCTTCCTGCAGCACCTTATGCGCCCGCGCCCGCAGCGGCTCATAGGTGGACTCCCGCGCGGCGGCGAAGAATGTCGTCAGCGCCGTATCCAGCAGGAAATTGGCGGCGATGAACTCCGACCACCCCGCGAAGTCGTGATCGAGCGCCGCGATGCGATAGCGCGGATCGCGGGTCATCGGGTCGAGCTGCTGTGGATCGGCCTGGCCCTGCGCGAACTGCTCCAGCAGCGGATAGAGCGTGCGGGCATGCCCCAACTCGTCCTGCACCATCGCGGCGGCGGCCACGGCGGCCTCCAGCGAGGGCGCGCCGTTGCTCCAGTGGGCATAGCGCCGACCGAGCAACTGCTTGTTATCCGCCAGCGATGAGAGCACGTCGAAGAGCGCCGCGTTGTCAATGGCTGTCGCTACCATAGTGTGTTGGCTCCCTCAACCATTCAGCCGCGCCCACTCATGACGCAATGACCGTGACGATGCTTTCGCGCGGGATGATCGCCATCTCGATCCAGGGGAACTCGTCGTAGATGCTGCGCGCGTAGACCTTGGCCAGCTCCACGTCGTCGGCCACGATGTTGCCGATCTCGTGTAGCGGCTCGTCGTACTTCTGCCGCGCGTAGACCTGCCAGACGCGCGTCTCATTCAGCGCGGCGCGGCGCGAGGTCTTGGCGGGCTGCTCCGTGGCGCTCTTGTTGCCGCTCTTCATGCGGAAATCCCCCAGGCGCGCATGGCGTCTACGCCGTCCTCGCTCAGGCGGGCCTTGGTCCAGACTGGCTCCCAGACGATCTCGATCTCGACCGCCTCCACGCCTGGCTCGCGCAGCAGCCGCGCGCGAATGTCGTCGGTGATGAACTCGGTGGCGGGGCAACCCATCGCGGTCAGCGTCATCGTCACATGCGCCACGCCATCGCGCAGCGCCAGCGCGACGATCAGCCCCATATCCACCAGACTGATCGGTATCTCGGGGTCCTCGATCTCGCGGAGCGCGTCCCACAGCGCCGGGCAGGTAGCATCCTGCGCGGGGTGGGTGCGCAGCGAGGGATATTCTGTCGTCATGCGTCTTGCTCCAGCAGCCGCAGCATCTCGCGCTTGCCGCGCTGCACCATGCCGACAAACTCATCATTCGAGGGGCCGCGCGCCTTCCAGCGTACGAGCACGTCGTCCCACGTGCAGCCGTCTTCCCAGCGCTTGGCTTTGGCGTCGAAGTGGCGCGGGAACGGCTCGTGGACGATGTACTTCTGCGTCTCGGCGTCGAAGTGGGCCGGAACGTTCAGTCCCAGTTCGTCGCAGAGCGGCACGGCGGTCGACATCCAGATCTGGCGCAGCTCGTCATTGCTGGAGCCTTTGAAGCCATAGCCGAGCTGCTCGGTGTGCTTCTTGAGGTCGTCGGGCAGCCCAAACCACTCGACAGTCAGCAGGAACATCCAGTCCACCGCCGCCTGCAGCTCCTCATGGCCCGCAGCGGTCTGGTTGATCTTGCGCATGTTCTGCTCGCCGTGGCGCAGGTGGAACGTCTCTTCTTTGTCCACCTTGACTAGCGCGCGCTTCCAGGGGCCGAACGTGGTGTTGCGATGCACATCGCCCAGCAGCGTGTAGCCCGCGCGATCGTAGAAGGCGTTGGCGACGATCAGCTCGACCCAGCTATCCAGCGGCACATCGAAGGCGTAGGGATACTTGAACTTGCGCGGCTCGCGCTCGAAGATCAGCTCATCGGAGTCCACGCCGAGGTCGCGCAGCAGCCGATAGGCGATGTGGGCGTGGGCCAGCTCATCCTGGATGATGGAGACCGCTGAGCCGAAGGCGTTGAGCGAGGGCGCATGCACGGCGGCGTGGTAATAGGCCGGCGCGCTGATCAGCTCGGTATCCGCCGAGACCGTCAGGATGCGCTTGATGCCCTCAAGATAGGTCGGACTCATATGCTCGACGCTTTCGACCAACTGTTGCTTGCGCAGGCGCTCCCGCACAGCCTCTTCGCTGAGCGGCGCGGTAACAGTAGCCATCGTGATGATACTCCTTGGTCCAGGCGGTCCCGGCGGAACTCCAGCGACGGACATCACAATCAGCGCACAATTTGAACGACTGGTAGAAAGATACACAACGCGGCTGGCGCTGTCAAGACCTCTGCGCGAGATCACCGAGGCTGAGTCCTACGCATGTTAAGCAATCTATGCGACGCTGGGGCGACATATGAGAGGCGAATTTGAGGGCGTTCAATTGACATTGACGGCGCATCACAGTATGCTCACAGCGAGAGCATGCGCTGCAGAGCAGGGACGAGGAGGCGCCTGGCGATGCGGGGAGAAAACAGCGACGTTCCGTCGCCGACGAAAAAGACCAGTCGGTCGAAAACGACGGGCCGCGCGCGGCTGACGCAGAAGGCGATCATCGCCGCCGCCGCTGAGCTATTCGCGCGCAATGGCTTTGGCGCCACCAGTCTCGATGACATCGCCGAGCGGCTCGGCGCGACCAAGGGCGCCCTCTACTATCACATCAAGAACAAGGAAGACATCCTCCGCCACATCTACCTGACCGTGCTGACTGCCAGCGAAGAGCCGCTGGCCGAAATCGCTGCGGCGCCGCTGCCGCCCAGAGAGAAACTGGCCCGCGCCATCGCCCACCATGTCAGCGTCGCCGCCAGCCGCTCGCCCGCCATGCTGGTCTTCTACCGCGAGCATCCGCACCTGTCTGGCCGCTTCGCGCGCGAGATCGTAGAGCGCAAGAAGGTCTATGAGCGCTATTTCGAGCAGATCATCGAAGAAGGTCAGGCGGCGGGCGTCTTCTCGCGCGCCATTGACGCCAAGATCGCGGCGTTTGGGCTGCTGGGCATGTGCAACTGGCTCTCGCAGTGGTATCAGCCCGACGGCCCCTACACGCACCAGCGGATCGCGACGATGTTCGTCGAGATGGTCGAGGGCGGCCTGCTGACGATGCCCCGCATCGAGGCCACGTCCTGAAGACGCCGCGCCAAAGGCGACATAACGTCGAGTTTTGGCCACGATCTTGCACAGACTATGGTAGAGCCGTCTGTGGCGAGCGTTAGGAACGCTCACATCAGGCTGCATCCGGCTCCCCGCCCTCCCTGAAGAGGGGTCGGGCGCCATACACAGGCTGGCCAAGGAAGGTGGCAATCATGTCGAGAAACTCAATTGATCATCCGCCGGTTTACGACTCCGACTATCGCGATCCGAACCTGCGCGATGACCAGCGGACCGTGCCGGTGGATCGTCCGCTTGAGCGGCCGGTCGAGCGACCCGTCGCGCCAGTGGGTGGAGTGGTCGAGCGCCCGGTGGCGCCGATGGAGGCGCCGTTGAGCGCGCACGCTCCAACCGATGGCGATGTGGTCTCGGGCGACCGCATCCGCTGGGGAGGCATCTGGGCCGGAACACTGACGGCCTTCACGATCTTCCTCGTGCTGGAGTTCCTGGGCGTTGGCCTGGGGCTGATTACCGCCGGGCGCGGCGGCACGACCGCGACCAGCGCCATCTCAACGCTGATCGCCGGGCTGATCGCGTTCTTCATCGGCGGCTGGGTGGCTGAGTCGTCCTCGGCGGCGCGCGGCTTCAGCTCGCGCCTGCTGACGGGCTTCATGGTCTGGGCGCTGGTCACGACGCTGATCCTGGCGCTCTCGATCATGGGCGCGACCTCGGTCATCGGCTCGGTCGCCGGGCAGATGGTCAACGGTGGGACCACAGTCACCACTGGCAGCGGCGTCACAACCACGCAAATGGCGAGCAATGTGCAGCTCGCCGGGTGGAGCGCCTTCATCTGGCTGGTGGTCTCCGCCATCGCCGCCATCATCGGCGGACTGCTGGGTGTGCCGCGCCGGGTGATGCGCTGGCGCCGCACGTGGTAGCGGAACCTCACCCCCAACCCCCTCTCCCGCGAGGAGAGGGGGGCTTTTGTGCGCTCGTTAGCAGCAGAGGGTGGCCAGCGGTTGAAACCGCGCCTGGAGGCGGCGCGCCGCCACCAGACCCGCCTGCGCGGGTCCAGGTCCGGCGTCCTCGCGTCCGCGCAGGCGGACGTTGTGGGCCGTTCTGGCCCTTCAGGCGCGGTTTCAACCGCTGGGCTATGGTCTACTCCGCGCCGAAGTCGCCGCCAGCCAGCGCGCTGAGCGCGGCCACCGCCTCGGCCTCGTCGGCGCCATCGGCGCTGATCGTGATGGTGGCGCCCTGGCGAGCGCCCAGCCCCAGCACCTGGATGATACTCTTGGCGTTGGCCTGCTTCTCGCCGAAGCGCACGGTAATAGCCGAGCTGTAGCGGCTGGCCGCCTTCACGAAGAGCGCCGCCGGGCGGGCATGCAGCCCCGCCTCGTGGCGCAGCGTGACATCAGTCGAGGTCATGGCGCGCTCTCTCCTCTCGTCCACTCTCATCCGCTCACTCTGGCAGCAGCGGCAGGCTGAACCAGAACGTCGAGCCGACGCCGACCTGGCTGGTCACGCCCACCTTGCCGCCCTGGCGCTCGATGATCGTCGTGCAGAGGTGCAGGCCCAGCCCCAGCCCGATGCCCGATCCGCTGACGACCTCGATCCCTGGGATGCGGTAGAACAGCTCCCAGACGTGAGGCTGCTCCTCCTCAGGGATGCCGACTCCACCATCGCTGACCGACACGAACCCGTTCGCGCCCTCGCGCCAAACGCGCACATGCACGGCAGCGGTCGCACTGGAGTATTTGAGCGCATTCGTCACATAGTTCGTGACGACCTGGTCAACGCGCGCGGGATCGGCCAGCGCGATCAGCGGCGTCTCCTCTGGCTCATCCGGCGCCTCCAGCGTAATCATGCGCTCTGGCGCCGCCATCCGCTGCTCCTCCACCGCGTCGCGCGTCACCTCCGCGAGGTTGATCGGCTCGATCCGCATCTCCAGCCTGCCCGCGCGCATGCGCGAGACATCCAGCAGATCGTCTACCAGGCGGGTCAGGCGCGCCAGCGAGCGCTCCGTGCGGCCCAGCAGCGCGTCGCCGTGCCGCGCCAATCGCTCATCCAGCGTGCCGCGAGCGCTCTGCTGTGCCTGGCTCGACGCGACTGCCGCGCGGCGCAAGAGCAGTTGCAGATTGGCCTTGATGACCGTGATTGGCGTGCGCAGCTCGTGGGCGGCGATGCCCAGAAACTCGTTCATGCGCTCATTCGCCTGGGTCAGCGCCAGCGCGCGCGCTTCGGCGGCCGCCTGCTCGCGCAGCATGCGGTCGCGCTCGATGACCAGCGCCGCCAGCTTGGAGACCGCCGAGGCCAGTTTCAGCTCCTCAGCGGTGAACTCATGCGCCTCTCCGGCGTAGTCCAGCGAGATGACGCCGTAGAGAGTCTCGCCGATTACCATTGGCGCGATCAGCATCGTCTGGATGCCATACGGGTTCGGCGCATCGCGGTAGCGCGGATCGCGCAGGTCAATGCTGATAGACTCTCCGGCCAGCAGCGACTGCGCCAGTTCCTGCTCAGGCGTATCCTCCAGCCGCAAACCTTGCTCCTCGGCGGCGCGCTGCTCGGCCCACCAGCGGCGCTCCTCCTCTGGCGTGAGGCCAGCGACGGCCAGCGCATGCATGACCCCCGTCTCAGGATCGCGCACGCTGATGCCGATGCGCTGGCAGCCAAGTACGCTGCGCGCCAGCTCGATCAATCGCTGACCGACCCGATGCGTGGGCGCGCTGACGCTGCCAGCCACGCGGTCGCTCTCCTCCTCCATGAGCACGACATCGGGCGAGGGCGCCGAGACGACCGCCTCGGCCATCGCCAGCAGCGCCTGGAGCGCCTCGTGGGTGCGGCTCTGCAGCGCGCTGAGGACGGTGATGTCGCGCGCGATGGCGATGGCGCCCAACAGCTCGCCCGCCTCATCCGTGATCGGCGCGCCGGTGACGCTGATGGTGCGCTCCGAGCCATCCAGACTGGTGAAGCGCATGATGGCGGGGTGTTCGCCGCTGATCGTCTCGCCGCGTAGCAGCCGCCCCACATGCCACAGGTCGCTGGAGAGCGGGGTATCCGCGCTATCGCGGATGTCGAGCCGCCGCGCACGGTGGGAATGTGAGTCCTCCTGAAACGCGGGGTCGTGATCAAGGCCAAACAGCTTGCGCGCCACTGTGTTCGTGAACAGCAGCTCGCCGGTGACGCCGTAGATCGCCACGGCATCGGGCATCGCTTCAAGCGTGCTGGCCAGCGGCAGGCGATTGAGCAGCGCCTTGCCGACATGGGCGTCGTGAGATGGTTGCTGAGCGGGCGGATGCTTTCGCGGCATCGTTTTGTCCTCTGCACGAAACGATCGGCGAAGGGCGCGTCACTGTGGCTACGGCTGAGTATGACCTCAGCACATTCGCGGCCAGTCTACGTGCGCTCAGCTCAGCCGTGCGATCCCCTTGCCGACGCGGGCCAGCGCTGGCGGGATGATGCCGCGAATCGAGGCGTCTACCAGCTCGATGGGATGCAGCGTCGGAATATCGGCGCCCATGTCGCGCAGCGCGGCGGTAATCTGCAACAGACAGCCCGCATTCGAGGCCACCAGCGCATCCGGCTGCACGCTGAGTACGTTGCGCGCCTTGCGCTGGCCCAGTTGCGCCGCTGGTTCTGGCTCGATGAGGTTGTAGATGCCCGCGCTGCCGCAGCACAACTCGCTCTCAGGAACGCTCACGACCTCCAGGCCAGGGATAGCCTCCAGTAGCGCGCGCGGCTGTCGCCGGATGCCCTGCGCGTGCGCCAGATGGCAGGCGTCGTGATAAGCCACCCGCGCCACAATCGCCGCGCGCGGCGCCATCGGCTCCAACCCTGCCAGAAACTCTGAGATGTCGCGCGTCTTGGCGGAGAACGCGGCGGCGCGCTCGGCATACTGTGGATCATCGCGCAGCAGGTAGCCGTAGTCCTTCATATTCGAGCCGCAGCCCGCCACATTGACCACAATCGCGTCCACATCCACCCGGCTGAAGCTATCTATCAGCCGGCGGGCGTAGCGCAGCCCTTCTTCCTCGCGTCCGGCGTGGATGGAGAGCGCGCCGCAGCAGCCCTGCCCCGCTGGAATCACCACCTCGCAGCCCTCCGCCGTCAGCGTGCGGATGGTGGCGCGGTTGACCTCGTCGAAGAAGACGCGCTGCACGCAGCCCAGCAGCAGCGCCACCCGCTGGCGCACCTGACCGCGCGCGGGGTGGATCTCCATCAGCGGCTCGCGCCGGTTCAGCGAGATGGGCGGCGCGACCGACTCCATCGCGCGGAGCTGCGGCGCGAGCGCCTGAGCCGCGCCTGGCGAGCGCATCAGGCGGCTGGCCCCGGAGCGCTGGTAGGCCCACAGCAGCGGCAAGAGCGCACGCATGCGCTCTGGATGCGGAAAGAGCTGGAAGATCAGCGCACGCAGCAGCCGCTCGCTGGTGGAGCGCGGGGCATGGCGCTCTACCTGGGCGCGCGTCGCTTCGATCAGGCGATCATAGCGCACGCCAGAGGGGCAGGCGGTGACGCAGGCCATGCAGCCGAGGCATTGGTCCCAGTGCCGGGTGACGGTCTCACTCATCCCGATCTCGCCGTTGGAGACCATTTTCATCAACTGGATGCGCCCGCGCGGCGAGTCCATCTCTTCGCCCCACAGCGCGAAGGTGGGGCAGCTCGGCAGGCAGAAGCCGCAATGCACGCAGTCGGCGATGATCTCCGGGTCGGGCGCGTGATGCGCATCGAAGCCGGGCGCGTGCGGCGCGTGTGACTCCGGCGCGGGCGCTGCCTGCGGACTCAGCTCGGCCTGAGACATTTAGATACCCCCCACGAAACGACCAGGATTGAGGATGTCATTGGGGTCGAAGCGCTGCTTCAGGCTGCGCATCAGCGCCAGCGCCGCCACTGGCCCCCACGGATCAATCGCGCCGACCAGCGCGGCGGGCAGATCGGTGATGACCAGGCTGCCGCGCCGCTCGGTGGCCGCGTCTCGCAGCGCCGCGATGCGCTGGGCCAGCGTTTCAGGCGTCGCCGCCAACTGAGCAAAGATGATGCCATGCCCCGCGTGCGCTCGCCAGCGCTCCTCCAGCCCGCCATCGGCGCACGCGGCCTCCAACGCGGCCAGCCAGTCGGCCACGGCGGTGATCGGCAGGCTGGCCTTGATGGTGGCCGTCGTGGCGCTCGTAGCCTGCGCCAGCGGCCAA
>JAICVT010000202.1 GCA_025935235.1 Ktedonobacterales bacterium
CACGGATGTAGCGGCGCGGGGTACGCTCGGTTCCCGGATCGCTCTGATCCATCCCGAAGGCGTGGAAGATCTCGGCCATATACCCTTCATAGCGCAGGATGTCTTCCTCCGCGATGTCGCGCGGGTGCAGCGCCATCGTCGAGACGAAGTCTTCCTCTGTCGGGTCCAGGTGTAGCGTCATCGCGTATGTCCTCCCACTGTTCAAAGCTTTACGGTGGCGCCAGTACGGCTGCTGACCCGTAGCTAGCCAGGCGCTGGAGCCGCACGCGGATGCGAGCGCACGCTGACCGCGCGTTCCCTCCGCGCAGCGCACCATGTCAAGTGTA
The DNA here is from genome assembly GCA_025935235.1 of Ktedonobacterales bacterium. GTDB lineage: Bacteria > Chloroflexota > Ktedonobacteria > Ktedonobacterales > JADMIN01 > JAKAIY01. The sequence continues at coordinate 327 of JAICVT010000202.1, forward strand.
CTTGCATCATCGGGTGGGGCGCCACGACATACGTCGCAATGTGATGCATCAGCCTCATCTGGGGCTATGGCGCTTCGCGCGCCGCTCCCATCAAGAAGCATAGCGAAAAGGTCGCTATGCGACAAATGTCACTGTGCGGGCCGCTCGCCGCTCCTACAGTGAGGAGCGAGCGATAGGCTCGATGCGGCTCCGGCCGCATCGGGCGCGAGGCGCACACAGGAGGACACACATGAAGCCACGCATTGACTATCAAACCGTCGCGCCAGAGGCACTACGGGCCATGAGTGGCCTGGAGCGCTACGTGGTCGGCTCTGGGCTGGAGCGGTCGCTGCTGGAGCTGGTCAAGTTGCGGGCGTCGCAGCTCAACGGCTGCGCATATTGCATTGACATGCACACTAAGGACGCCCGCGCCCGTGGTGAGAGCGAGCAGCGGCTCTACGCGCTGAGCGCCTGGGCGGAGACGCCATTCTACTCTGATCGCGAACGCGCGGCGCTGGCCTGGACCGAGGCAGTGACGCTGATCGCAGATGGGCACGCGCCAAACGAGGTCTATGAGCGCGCGCGCCAGCAGTTTAGCGAGAAAGAGCTGGTTGATCTGACGATGGCGATCATCGCCATCAATGGCTGGAATCGCCTTGCCATCGGCTTCCGCACCGTGCCAGGAACCTATCAGGTACGCCAGCGCGAGCAAGCGCCCGCCGATCCAGCTCGCTCGTGAGCCGGGAGCCTGCGTGGAAACAATGGGCGACCACGAAGGGAGCAACCACATGTTAATAGCATCCACGACCTTGCCAGCCGTCACGCGGGAGAGCGAGCAACAGACGTCGCTGCCATCAAACGACACTGCGAATGACGCCATATGCGTCGCCCTGCCACTGCTGCTGGCAACCGATGCGTGCTGCAAGGTTGGGCATGTCACCGCCGAGGTGGAGCGCGGTGGCGGCGAGACGCCCATCCTCGCCTGTGTGACCTGCGCGATGTGGTGGGGATACAGAGAAGGCCTGCGAGGATGGGCGGAGCGCTGCTCCGACAGCTTCTCGCAGGTCTTCCCGCGCGGACTGTCGGAATTCGATCACGAGATCACCGCGCAACCCATCGCATGACATCCGCCGACGGCGTGGCTGGCGGATGGGCGCCCGCGTCGGGAAGGAGGCTGCCATGCCTGAACAAGATCGCGCGTCGCGCTCTCTGACTGGGAGCGCTGCTCGCGCGGCGGCGCAATCGGAGAGCGCCGCCGCCGCACTCGCGCGCTCGCTGACGCTGCCCGATGGCGCGACACTGCGACTGCGCGCCATTTGCCCTGATGATGCGCCGCGCCTCCAGGCGTTTCACGGGCGGCTCTCGCCACAGGCGATCTGTTTCCGGTTCTTCGGCGTCATGCCAGAGCTAACCAGCGCGTTCGCGGAGCGCCTCAGCCAGGTGGACTACGACGAGCGCATGGCGGTGGTGGCCACGCCGAGCGCCGACGCGAGCGCGCCCATCATCGCCGTCGCACGCTACGAGCGCACAGCGCGCACGGAGGCCGAATTCGCGCTGGCGGTCGAAGATGACTGGCAAGGCAGAGGGATCGGCCCGCGGCTGCTCTGGGCGCTGGCTGAGTATGCCCGCCATCACGAGATCACCACCTTCACCGCCGAGGTGATGTACACCAATGAGCGCATGCTGGCGCTGCTGCGTCACGCGCGCTTCCCTGTGACGATGCGGATGCGTGAGGGGCGTGTCGTGGCGCGGCTGGACATCACTGACTGAGCGGCGTGGCGCGCTATCCCTCCAGCAGCAGCGCCTCTGGGTCTTCGACCAACTCCTTGATCCGCACCAGGAAGCGCACCGCCTCCGTGCCATCCACGATGCGGTGATCGTAGGACAGCGCGACATACATCATCGGGTGAATGACGACCTGACCATTGAAGGCGATGGGCCGCTCCTCGATCTTGTGCATGCCGAGGATGCCCACTTGTGGGCCATTGAGGATCGGCGTCGAGAGCATCGAGCCGTAGATGCCGCCATTCGAGATAGTGAACGTGCCGCCGCGAATATCCTCGAGGCTGAGCTGATTCTTGCGCGCTTTGTCGGCGTAGACCGCGATCTGCCGCTCAATCTCGGCGAATGAGAGCCGGTCCGCGTCGCGCAGCACCGGCACGACCAGCCCCTCCTCCACGCCGACCGCGATGCCGATGTCATAGTAGCGCTTGAGCACCATCTCATCACCCTGAACCTCGGCGTTCAGGCGCGGGAAGGCTTTCAGCGCGCCCAGTGTGGCCTTGGTGAAGAACGACATGTAGCCCAGGCTCACGCCGTAGCGCTCCTTGAAGACATCGCGGCGGCGCTTGCGCATCTCCATCACCGCCGACATATCAATCTCGTTGAAGGTCGTCAGCATGGCGGCGGTGTGCTGCGCCTCGACTAGGCGACGGGCGATGACCTGGCGACGCCGCGACATGCGCACGCGCTCCTCGCGCGGCGGGGGCGCGCTGATCTCCGGCGCGCTGACAGTCGGCGCGGCGGGCGTGGGCGCCACAGGCGCAGGCCTCGCTGGCGCGGGAGTTGGCGGCGCGATGGGCGGCTGAGCCACGGCGGCGGGCGCGCTGTGGCCGCTGAGATACGCCTCCACATCATCCTGCGTGATCTTGCCGCCGACGCCTGTGCCGTTGATCGCCTGGAGATTGATATGGCGCTCATCCGCGACCCGCCGCGCCAGTGGCGTCGCACGGACGCCATCCGCCAGCTCGGCTACTGGCTCGGCGGCTGGCTCGGCTACTGGCTCGGCGGGAGCCGCGCTGGCGGGCGCTGGCGCCGCCGCGCCATTGCTGGCCGCTGCCGTGGCCGGAGCGGGCTTCGCCGCGGGCGCTTGTGGCGCTGCCGATGCCGACGCGGGCTGCTCCGCGCTGACCTCGGCCAGCGTCTCGCCCACACCAACCGTCTCGCCCTCCTGCTTGCGGATGTTGGCGAGCACGCCGTCAGATGGCGACGTCACTTCGATGTTGACCTTGTCCGTCTCCAACTCCACCAGCGGCTCGCCTGCCGTCACCGCGTCGCCTTGCGCCTTGCGCCAGCGCCCAACCGTGGCTTCGACAATGGACTCGCCGAGTTGCGGCGTCGTAATCTCAACTGACATACTCTTCCTCGTGCGTTTCCACGCTGGCCAACCGCTCGCCGCCGAGCGCCTCGTTCACGATTCGCGCCTGCTCCGCCGCATGCGCCTGGGGCAATCCCTCCGCTGTGCTGGCTCGCTCCGGTCGCCCCGCATAGCGCAGCGCCACGCCCTGTGGCAGTTGCGCTTCCAGTCTTGGCGCGATGTAGGGCCATGCCGCCATGTTGCGCGGCTCTTCCTGCGTCCAGACGACCTCAGTGAGATGCGGGTAACGGCGTAGCGCCGCATCTAACTCCGCCTCCGGATACGGATAGAGCTGCTCAACGCGCGCCACCGCGATCCAGTCGCGCGTCTCCGACCGCGCCTCCATCGCGGCTTCCAGCTCCACAACGACCTTGCCGCTGCAGAGAATCAGCCGCCGCACGTCGGCTGGATCGCCGCGCGCGTCCTCGATCACCGGCCTGAACGCCCCATCGGCCAGCTCGCTCAGGCTTGAGCTAGCGCGGGGATGCCGTAGCAGGCTCTTGGGCGTCATGGCGATCAATGGGCGCGGCGCGGCGTCCAGCAACCCGGCTTGCGCCCGCAGCGCGTGGAAGTATTGTGCGGCGGTCGTGCAGTTGACGATGCGCAGGTTGTCTTCGGCGGCCAGTTGCAGATAGCGCTCCAGCCGCCCGCTTGAATGCTCCGGCCCCTGGCCCTCGTACCCATGCGGCAGCAGCAAGACCAGCCCGGGATGCTGGCGCCACTTGGCGCGCGCCGCCGCGATGAACTGGTCAATCAGCGTCTGCCCGGCGTTGGCGAAGTCGCCGAACTGCGCCTCCCACAGCACGAGCGCGCTCTGCGCCTTGACGCTGTAGCCATACTCAAAGCCCAGCGTCGCCGCCTCGGAGAGCGGACTATTGTAGATCGCGAAGGCCGCGTTGGCCTGCGGCAGCGCCCGCAAGGGGAAGTAGGCGGCGCCGGTGTTGGCGTCGTGCAGCACATCGTGGCGCTGGCTGAACGTGCCGCGCTCGGTGTCCTGGCCCGTCAGGCGGATGGGGATACCATCGGCCAGAATGGACGCGAAGGCCAGCGTCTCGGCGAATCCCCAGTCAATGCCGCCCGGCTTCTCGATGGCCTCGCGCCTGCGCGCCAGCAGCCGCTCCAGCTTGGCGTTCGGCGCGAATTCTGGCGGTCGCGCCAGCAGCGCCTCGCTATAGGCGCGCAGCGTGTCGGCGGGGACAGCGGCGGCGACACTCGCCAGCGGCGGCGATGGCTCAAGCGTCGCCTGCTCCTCTGGAACCAGCCCGGCCAGCAGGTCATCATGCGCTTGCTTCAGCCGCTCCTGCGCCTCGCGCTGCATCGCCTCGACATCGGCGGGCGAGACGACGCCCGCCGCCCCCAGCCGCTCGGCGTAGAGCGCGCGCACGGAGGCATGCTCGGCGATGCTGGCATACAGGCGCGGCTGGGTGAAGCTCGGCTCGTCGCCTTCGTTGTGTCCCCAGCGCCGGTAGCCGACCAGATCAATCAGGAAGTCCTTGTGGTAGCGCTGGCGATAGGCGTGGGCCAGCGCCGTCGCGCTCAGGCACGCCTCTGGATCATCGGCGTTGACATGGATGATGGGGATCTCGAAGCCTTTGGCCAGGTCGCTGGCGTAGAGCGTCGAGCGGTCCTGGTCGGCGGAGGTCGTGAAGCCAATCTGGTTGTTCGCGATGATGTGGAGCGTGCCGCCGGTCTGGTAGCCCGGGAGCCGCGAGAGGTTGAGCGTCTCGGCGACGATGCCCTCGCCAGGGAAGGCGGCGTCGCCGTGGATGGTGATGCAGAGCGCCTTGTCCTCGTTCTGCTGTGGCGCGCCGCGCTCGTCGCGCCGCTCTTGCGCCGCGCGGGTGAACCCCTCCACCACTGGGTTGACGAACTCCAGGTGGCTGGGGTTGGGCGCCAGCGTCAGCGCCACCTGCGCCAGTTCACTCTCGCGCACCAGCTTGCGCGCGCCGAGGTGATACTTCACATCACCCGTCCAGCCGAAGTTGATGCCCGCCGACCCCTCGGAGGGAACCAGATCTTTATCCGGCGCGGTGTGGAACTCGGAGAAGATCTTGGCGTAGGGCTTGCCCAGCACATGCGCCAGCACGTTCAGCCGCCCACGATGCGCCATGCCGATCATAATCTCGCGCGTTCCGGCCTCAGCCGCGCTGTGGATGATGTCATCCAGCATTGGCACGAGCGCGTCTTCGCCCTCGATGGAGAAGCGCTTCTGGCCGATGAACGCGCTGTGCAGGTAACGCTCGAACATCTCGACCTGCGTCAGCCGCAGCAGGATCTCGCGCTGCTCGTGCGGGGCCAGCGGCTGACTGAAGGCGCCCGACTCAACGGCGTCGTGCAGCCAGTTGCGCTCCTGCTCATCCTGAATATGGGCAAACTCGTAGCCCAGCGCGCCACTGTAGAGCGCGCGAAGCATCCCCATCGCCTCCAGCGCGTCGCGTGCGCCGTGGGTGTCGCCAGTTGGCCAGACGATGCTGGCTGGCAGCCGCGCCAGGTCGGCCTCGGTCAGGCCGTGCGCCTCCAGGGTGAGCGTCTCGTTTCCGGGTGGCGGCGAGCCGAGCGGATCGAGCCGCGCCACCAGATGCCCATACTGGCGGATCATGCGAGCGAGCTTGGCCGCGCCCACTACCAGCCGAATCTCGCGCTCGGTGGCGGGCGCAGCGGCAGTGACGGGCGCGGCGACGGCAGCGGATGGAGCCGCCGCCTCTGAGGCAGGAGCGGCCCGCCGCGGCGGTGGGGATGAACGCTCGAAGAAGGCGCGTGTGGCCGCGTCGACCGAGGCCGGGTCTTGCTGGTAGCGCTCGTAGAGTTCCTGCGCGTAGCCCGCGTTGGGGCCGAAGAAGGTATCCCAGGCGTTCATCAGTGTTCTTGCTCCCTCCTCCCGCGCGAACGCATCGCGCCAACGCGGCGCGTCCTCTTGGCGCGCTGTTCACGGAGGCCCAACCTCTAGTGTATCATGCGTAGCCAGTTCTGAGTACACCGCCCGCCCCGCCTGACCCACGCTCGCTAGCCGCGCTGCCTAGCCGCGCTCGGTCTTGACGCTGATGCGGAAGTGTCGCCCGCCGATCGTGACGGGCAGATGCTCGCTCTGATAGGTCATGCCCTGGGTCAGCCGCGGCTCCCCGACGATAGCGCCCTTGAAGCCACCCTCGCCAAGCTCGTCGCTCTCGCTCGCTTGTCGCAGCACGAGGTAGAGCGCGCTGATCAACTCGAACTCGTCGCGCGCTGGATGTCCCTTCACCGTGACTCTGCCATTGCCAACCTGGATGCCGAGAATGATGTGGTTACTCATGGCGTCGCTCCTTTCTGGTTGTCACTCACTTTAGATTGTGTCGCGCTCGCTGGGCGCCCGCTGCGAGATAGGTCACATTGCGACCACCTGTCGGCTGCTCCAGCCGCGCACGGCGGTATAGTGCATGTAGCGCCACATCACATTGCCCAGCGAAGAGGCGCTTGCGCTGGCCGCGAGGCTCCCGACGGAGTGGCCAGCGAGACAGAAAGGATCAGACCAGAAGTGAATATTCGTGACGCACTGCCGCTACATATTCCATCCGATCCTGATTGGCAGCCCGATGCGCCGGGAGGCGAAGTGGGCGGACTCGACATCGGCGGGCTGGTCGAGCGACCACGCATCCTCTCCACCGCCGAGCTGGCCACGCTGCCACGCGCGCGCCGGAGTGAGCCGTTCGTCTGCGAAGAGGGGTGGGCTATCGAGCGCCTGACATGGGAAGGCATCCCCCTGCGCGAGGCGCTGACGTGTTGCGCTCCGCTGCCTGAGGCACGCTTTGTGCGCGTCTACGCCGGAGACTACTGGCTGGCGCTGCCCCTGGATGAGGTTGACCGCGCGCTGCTCTGCGACCGGCTCGACGATCAGCCGTTGTCGCGCGAGCACGGCGCGCCGTGGCGGCTCGTGCTCTCGGGTGGCGCTTGCTTCACAAGCGTCAAGTGGGTCAGCCGACTCGAACTGGCCGCTGAGGCTGGCACGCCGACCGCCGAGCGGATCGCGCGCGGCCGCATCGCAGCGCCCGGCGCGGGCGACTGAGGCGCGCGGCGGACGGCTATACTGCTGGGCGCCTCACTGCCCTGAGCGCCTCACTGCCCGGTGAGGATGATGAGCAGGTCAGAGGAGCCGGTCTCCACCACATCAGGTGAGACGGTGATCGTCAGATTCTCACCGCCGCGTGTGGCGATCAGGTTGCGCGTGGCGTTGTTGGTGAAGGTCTGGATGTCCTGCCAGCCCTTGCCGGGGAGTTGCGCCTTGTAGAAGTTCGCCACCGTATCTACGTTGTCGCTGGTGCAATAGCCAAACTCGGCGTTCGAGCCGCTCGTCTCCGCCAGCCGCAACTGCCCAGTGTAGGGCGGAATCTCTGGCGGGAGGGTCGTCGAGACGGAGATTGGCGACGTGCAGATGTCGGTCGCGCCCGCCAGATTGCCCGCGCCGGGCAGCGGGGTGATCGTCGGCGTCGGCGGCCCGCCCTGCGTCGGGGTGGGCGGCGGCGCATCGGTCGCGGTGGCGGCGGGCGTGGCGGAGCGCGCGGCGTTCGTGCTGCCCGTGTCGCAGCCCACCAGCGTCACGCAGGCGCCCAGCGCCAGCGCGCAGAGCAACGCTCGCCCACGTCGTCCC
>JAICVT010000079.1 GCA_025935235.1 Ktedonobacterales bacterium
CGGTCGAACTGCTCGCCGACGGCGTCGTTGCTGCGCACCACGGCTACCCCCTCCGGCTTGCCCTGCCCCGCCGCGATCTGGCCGACGCGCTCCTGCGCCTTCGAGCGCGTGCGCACGTTCTCGACTGGCAGCACTTGCCCCTCGCGCACTTCGACCAGCGGCTTCACGTTCAGCAGCGAGCCGAGCAACGCCCGCGCGCTGCCGATGCGCCCGCCGCGCTTGAGATATTCCAGCGTGTCGAGCGCGGCGTATAGCCGGATGCGCGCCAGCATGCTCTGCGCGTGCGCCTTGAGCTGCTCCAGTGAGGCGCCCTGTCGCGCCTCGCCCGCGATGATCTCGGCGGGCATGCCAAAGCCGCCGCTGACCGTGCCAGAATCAATCACCTCGATCGGCACGCCAGTCTCCGCTGTGACAGTTCGGGCGGCCTGCACCGCGTTGCCATAGGTCGCACTCAGCTTGCTCGCCAGGCTGATCTCAAGAATGGCGTCGGCTCCTTCGCCAATTACCTTGTGGTAGGCTTCCTGAAAGGTTCCGACCGAGGGCGCGGAGGTGGTCGGCGTGACAGGCGTGCTGGCGAGCTTACGATAGAACTCCTCGGCGCTCAGATCAATTCCATCGCGGAACTCTTCGTCACCGAACAACACAATCAGCGGCGCCACCTCGATGCCGAGCGCCTGCGCCCGGTCGCGCGGAATGTCCGAGGTGCTGTCTACCACGACTCGTACTGTCACGCTGCTCTATCCTCCCGATCACTGCCGATCATTCCGCCGACACGACGTAGTCATAGAATGGCTGCCCACCGCGCTGCGTCTCGACCTCCTGGCCGGGGACCCAGCCCCGCACCCGCTCGGCCATCGCCTCGGCCTGCTCGCTGGAGACATCCTGCCCGTAGAAAAGGGTGATGATCTCGCGCTCGCCCGCGCCCATGCGCGTCAGCAGCTCGCGCAACACCTCGGCCTGCTCGCGGCCAGCGGTCGCCAGTCTGCCATTCGCCAGCCCGATGATCTCGCCCGCGCGCACGGTCACGCCATCCATCTGGGCGTCGCGCACAGCGGTGGTGATCTCGCCGGTCGAGATGGCGGCGATGGCGCGATCCATCGCCGCCGAATTGGTCTCGAAATCGGCCTGGTGGTTGAAGGCCAGCAGCGCGGCGATGCCCTGCGGCATGGAGGTCGTCGGCGTGATGTGGACGCGCTTGTTGGTCAGTTGCGGTACCTGTCGCGCGCTCATAATGACGTTGCCGTTGTTGGGCAGCAGGATGATCTGGTCGCTGGGGCAGGCCTCGACAGCTTGCAGCAGGTCTTCGACGCTGGGGTTCATCGTCTGGCCGCCGGGGACGATGCCGCCGAGCCGGTAACTGCCGTAGATCTCAGCCCAGCCATCGCCCGCGACCACCGCCACCACCCCCACCTCGCGCGCCTCCACTGGCTCGTTCGCCTCGTGTGCGGGCGGTGGGGCGCCAGCGGGTCGCGCGCCATTGGCGGCAGTGGCCGCGTCTGTAGCGGCGACCGTCGCGCCAGAGTGCAGATCGAGGCCCGTCAGGCCGCGCTCGCGGGCGCTCTCCTCGGCGTATTGCAGGCTCTGCTCTTGCAGGTTCTCCACATTGATGTCGAGCAGGCTGCCCAGGCTCACGCCGTAGTCGAGAATCTTGCCGGGGGTTGGCGTGTGGGTGTGGACCTTGAGCATCTGGCTGTCGCCCGCCACCACTGTCGAGACGCCGCCCATGCCGTTGATGGTCGCGCGGATGCCCTTTACATCCAGGTTCTCGCCGCGCAGCAGGAAGACGACCTCATAGCCGAACTCTTCCTCGATCTCCACGATCCCGTGGCGCGCGGTGGTCGGCGTCTCGCTCGCGATGCGCGGCGCCGCCTCGGCTGGCGCCCCTTGAAGATAGCGCAGGATGCCCTCCAGCACGGTCACGTAGCCCTGGCCGCCGGCGTCCACCACATGCGCATCGCGTAGCTTATCGAGCAGGTCAGGCGTGCGCGCGACCGAGGCCTGCCCGGCGCGCACGGTGTCTTCGAGCAGTTGGACGTAGCCGCTACCGCGCTCGGCGCTCTCCATCGCCGCCTCAGCCGCCTCGCGCGAGACAGTCAGGATGGTGCCCTCGACGGGCTTCTCAACGCAGAGGTAGGCCGCCTTGGCGCCCTGGCGCAGCCCATTGGCGAAATCGAGCGGAGTGATGGCGCTCTTCTCGGCGATGGCCGAGCTGAAGCCGCCCAGAATCTGCGAGAGGATCGAGCCAGAGTTGCCACGCGCGCCCATCAACGCGCCGCGTGCGAAGTCGCGCGCCACAGCGCTGGCCGAAGTGTCAGCCGTATCGTTGAGCGCCCTGACCGCCGCAGCCATCGTCAGCGTCATATTCTTGCCGGTGTCGCCATCTGGCACAGGATAGACGTTCAGCGCATTGATGGCTTCTTTGTGGCGTTCCAGCCAGGCGTAGCCCGCCAGAAAGGCCTGCTTCAGGCTCTGGCCGTCCAGCGAGCTGGCCTGGTTGTCTGGGCTATCGGGTTGCGGGCGGGTGCGCGTGAAGCGCGAAAAGAAGTTTCGTGCCATAGGTAAGCGCAGAGGCCGTCGCCTCCACTCGCCCTCCATTCACTACTCTGTGCTGTCTCGATGCGTCTCGATCTGTCTCGATCTGTCTCGATCTCTCGGCTTCATTGCCAGCGCTAGCAGCGCGCGTGCCGCTTGTCGCCTGTCGTCGCGTCGGTCATCCACTCACTCGCGCACGCGCAGCGCCTGCACGTTGATGTTGACCTCTACGACATGCAGCCCCAGCGCCTGCTCGACCGCATATTTGACGATCACCATGACGTTGTGGGCGACCTCGACGACGCGCAGGCTATGCTCCAGGATGAGCCATAGGTCAATGACGACATGATCGTCAACGAAGCGCACCTCGACGCCGCGCGCATACTCGGTGGGCGCGAGCCGCTGGGTGGCTCCCAGGCGCGGATGGCGCGAGGCAATGCCCGCCACGCCGTAGCACTCGGTGGCGGCCTGCGCGGCGATGCTCGCGATGGCATGCGCCGAGACCTCGACCTTGCCATCGTGTCGAGCGCCAGCCACGCCTGGGCTGAGTGGCGACGCGCGCCGCCCCGGTGACGCCTGACCGGGCGCCTGACTGGACGCAGGGCTGGACGCAGGGTCGTGAGCCGGGCTGGACGCCGGGTTGGGTGTTGTGGCGCGGCGCTTGGCTGTCGTCATGCTCTCTGCGCTATCTCTCTGTAGCTCTCCGCAGGTCAGTGGAGCGCTCTCGTCAGCGTACTCATCCACCGGGACCACGCGGGTAGACGCTCGCGGGTTAGCCCGCGTATGGGGTCACTCGCCGGGCCAGGGGAGTCGCTGACCAGCGCGCCCGCGCGGGGCGTGTGTCCAGGCGCCAAGGTCTCACGATGTCTGATGACATCTGGCATGCGCAGCATACACGCGCTTGCGTGTCTGCGCAAGGGCATGGTATACTTTTCAGGCGCGTTTCACGACGCCTACAACTGCGCCACGCCAGCATCACTCAAGGCCTCCACGAGGCCCGCATCGGGCGCCAGCTTTCCAGATTGCGCTACGTGCGCTGCGTGCGCACTACTGGGCGCCCGGTGCGACCCGATGTGATCCAGCATATCGCGCCAACGCCCCTCTGGGCTGCAAGGGAGTTTGTCATGTCGTCTCGCTGTGATGTGTGCCGCCGCACCTCACAATATGGCCACAGCGTCAGCCACTCGAACCGCAAGACCAATCGCCGGTTTCTGGTCAACATCCAGCGCCGCCGTCTGGTGATTGACGGCACGCCGCGCAATGTGAACGTCTGCACGCGCTGCCTGCGCACCATGATGAAGGTCGAGAAGGCGCGCTAACGAGCGAAGCTCACGAGCGCGGTTCAAAAGCGCGAGCAAGCAAGCGCACGACTATCAGGCTGGGAGTGTCCTCCGCAGCCTGATTTGTGTTGTCTGGCATGATGTCGCGCGCCTTGTAGACAAGCAAGGCGGTGTGCTACACTCCAGGAATGTATGCATCCGCGCCTGATCTGGCGCGGACTGGCCGCTACGCATCGCTACGCATCGCTACCGATCGCTACCGATCGCTACCGATCGCTGTGGATCGTAGTGAACCGTGGCGGGAGATGACAGGTCACGTGGGAGGTGTACCTATCAACAGAGATTTTCGGGGTGACAACAGGCAGCGCGAGCTGCGTGTCAACGAGCGCGTGCGGGCGCGCGAAGTCCGGGTGATTGACGAGGACGGACAGGTCGTCGGGGTGATGTCGTCAGGCCAGGCGCTGGCGATGGCGCGCGAGAAGAACCTCGATCTGGTCGAAGTATCGCCCATGGCAAACCCGCCAGTCTGCCGCCTGATGGACTACGGACGGTTCAAGTACGAGCAGGCCAAGAAGGAGAACGAGGCGCGCAAGCGTCAGAAGACCTCCGAACTGAAAGAGATCCGGCTCAGCCCCAAGACCGATGACCATGACATCGCGGTAAAAGTGCGCAAAGTCGAGGAGTTCCTGGGTGAGGGCGACAAGGTCAAGGTAGTCGTGCGCTTCCGCGGACGCGAGATGGCGCACCCCGAACTGGGCCGCCGCCTGCTCGAACAGATGATGTCCGACGTGAAGAGCATCGCCGTGGTCGAGCGCACGCCGATCATGGAAGGGCGCATGATGTCCATGATCCTGTCGAAAGCGCCCAACTGGGAGCCGGAGAAGAAGGCTACCCCTGCTCCGCGCGAGCGCAAGAACAGTGCGCGCGCGGCTGGCGAGGCTGGGACCGACGGCGCGGAGAGCGCGGAGAGCGCGGAGAACGACGAAGACGCCGAGCCAACCAGCGTGGCGAGCGAGCAGGTGGCGCCGCAGGTAATGGCGACGCCCGACACCGTTGGCCCGCGTGGGACGAACACAACGCTGGGCGTGCAATCCATGCGGTCGGCGGAGGAGTCCGCCACGGCGGACGCCTCGGAGCAGTAGCCGCGCGGATCGCCTCGTCATCCGCGACTGGCGACGCAACGACCTGGAAACGAAGCGGCGGCTCGCCCCACGGTTTGGGGAAAGAGCCGCCGCGCTGCGTCTGGTGTCTGGTTCCCCTCCCTTTCAGCGGAGGGGACAGGGGGAGAGGTCGCACCTCTTCGGCATGCTCCAGCTCTCACCCGGCGTGGCGGAAACCCGCTGCGCGCATCGTCAGCGGCTCCTCGCCATGCCGCTGCACGCCAGCGTCTACCACGCGCCCCAGGAAGAGCGTGGAGTCGCCCGCTGGCAGCTCCTGCTCGATGGCGACCTCGACCCAGCCGAGCGTCTCGCTCAGGAACGGCTGGCCGCTGGCTGTCTCGCCCAGCGCGATGCCCTCCAGCTTATCAGGGCTGCGGCTGAGCGTCTTGCCCAGGCGGCCCGCCAGCTCGCGCTGCTCAGCGCCGTAGACGTTGATCACGAAGCGCCGCGCCTCACGGATCAGCTCCAGCGAGGCGGCGGTGTTATCCACCGAGAGCGCCACCAGCGGCGGATCGAAGGAGACCTGCGAGAGCCAGTTGGCGGTGAAGGCGTTGCGCCGCTCGCCCGCGCGCACGCTCACCGCGTAGAGTCCATATGTGAAGAGGCGCAGCGCCTCTTTCTTGACCGCGTCGTCCATTGACGCCTCCTGCTGGATCTCCCATGCGCCGCCGCACTGTGTCGCGCGGCGGCGCGATTCACTCGCCGCTAGCTCAATTGTACCAAAAGGCTGTACGCTAACGCCCAGCGCCTGCCCGGCGACCGCACGGCGGCCACTCTTGACCGGTTTGTGGCGGGCGTGGCATACTATATCCTAGTGGGCAAGTCAGAATTAGGGTTGCTCACGGGACGCGCACAGCCCGCCAGATGATCCACTCTCTGGCCCGCGCAAACCGCGAGCCGGACTGAACCAAATCGGGCCGAATCGGCCAGTTTGGGCGGCGCGCCACTCATCGCTCAGGGTCCATCTGGTCATACGCTGGATCCGGGGATGACGTCGAACCCGCCAGGGAGGAATACACGTGAGCGCGACAACGAACGTCGGTCTTGGGCTAGACGAGTACGATACCAAGTATGGCTTTAGCAAAGCCGAGAACTATGTGTTCAAGGCGCGCAAGGGGCTGTCGCACGAGATCGTGGAAGAGATCTCGCAGATGAAGGGCGAGCCGCAGTGGATGCACGATTTCCGCCACAAGTCGCTCGACTACTTCCTCAAGCGGCCTATGCCTACCTGGGGCGCCGACCTCAGCGACATTGATTTCGACGAGATGTACTACTACATCAAGCCGACCCAGGAGGCCAGCAAGACGTGGGATGACCTGCCCGTCGAGATCAAAGACACCTTCGAGCAGCTCGGTATCCCAGAGGCCGAGCGCAAGTACCTCGCTGGCGTTGGCGCGCAGTACGAATCCGAGGTCATCTACCACAAGGTGCGCGAGGATCTGGAGAAGCTGGGCGTCATCTTTGTTGACCCCGGCACCGCGCTGCGTGAGCACGAGGACCTCTTCCGCAAGTACTTCGCGACGGTGATCCCGCCGAACGACAACAAGTTCGCCGCGCTCAACAGCGCCGTCTGGAGCGGCGGTAGCTTCATCTACGTACCCAAGGGCGTGCGGATCGAGAGTCCGCTGCAGGCCTACTTCCGCATCAATGCGAAGAACATGGGCCAGTTTGAGCGGACGCTGATCATCGCCGACGAGGACAGCTACGTCCACTACGTGGAGGGCTGCACGGCGCCCACCTATAGCTCCGATAGCCTGCACAGCGCTGTGGTCGAGATCATCGTCCACAAGAACGCGCGTGTGCGCTACACCACCATCCAGAACTGGTCGAAGAACGTCTACAACCTCGTCACCAAGCGCGCCCTGGCCTATCAAGGCGCGACGATGGAATGGGTGGACGGCAACCTGGGCTCCAAGGTTACCATGAAGTACCCCGCCGTCTGGCTGATGGAGCCACACGCGCGCGGCGAGGTGCTCTCGGTGGCGATGGCCAGCGACGGCCAGCATCTGGATGCCGGCGGCAAGGTGGTGCATGTCGCGCCTGATACCTCCTCCCAGATCGTCTCGAAGTCCATCTCGAAGGGGACGGGCCGGTCGAGCTACCGCGGTCTGCTGAAGGTGCAGAAGGGCGCGCCGCGCGTCAAATCGAACGTGCGCTGCGATGCGCTGCTGCTGGATGAGAAGAGCCGCACCGACACCTACCCCTACATCGAGATCGAGGAGGAGGATGTCGAGGTCGGCCATGAGGCGACCGTCTCGAAGGTTGGCGAGGAGCAGCTGTTCTATCTGATGAGTCGCGGCCTGACCGAGAGTGAGGCCTACACGATGATCGTCAGCGGCTTCATCGAGCCAGTCGCCAAGGAGCTACCGCTAGAGTACGCGGTGGAGCTGAACCGGCTGATCCAGTTGGAGATGTCCGGCTCCGTCGGATGATTGGCGCGGCCCGTGTGGCCGACCTATACGAATATCCTTGAGCGATGCCGAGCGCCAGCCGGAGACACGCAACCACGGAGCGGAGCAGCGCCACGCTGCTCCGTTTTGCGTGACCTGTGACGCACGAGTGAGAACACTCAGTGATAGCAACAAGCGATAGAAACGAGGCCAGGACCCTATGACAGCGCCTGTCGCGCGGCGGGGCTTCAACCAGGAAGCCCTCGAAGAGCTGATCGCGCGCCGCGACGAGCCAGAATGGATGCGTCAGCGGCGGCTCGACGCCTGGAAGATCTACCAGGCGACGCCGATGCCCACCCGCCAGGATGAGGAGTGGCGTCGCACCGATCTGCGCCGCCTCAAGCTCGACGACTTCGACACCGCGGCCGCCACCAGCGCCGTGGGTGGCACGCTCGTACCGCCCGCCGAGCGCAACGAGGCCTTCGCGGGCTTCCTGGGGCTGCGCAACGCTCAGGCGGTCGAATATCGGGTCAGCGACGAGGCGAAGGCGCGCGGCGTCATCTTCTGCGATCTGGCCACAGCGGTGCGCGAGCACGGCGACCTGCTGCGCGAGTCCTTTATGACGCTGGTGGTCAAGCCGGAGGACACCAAGTTCACCGCGCTGCACGGCGCGTTCTGGGACAATGGCGTCTTCGTCTACGTGCCGCGCGGCGTGACGCTGGAGCAGCCGCTGCGCGCCATCATCAGCGCCGATATGCGCGGCAAGGCCAGCCTCTCGCACACGCTGATCGTGATGGAAGAAGGCAGCGAGGCCGTCTACGCCGAAGACTTCATCTCACCAGAGAGCGAGACGGTCGGCTTCAGCAGCCGCGTGCTGGAGATCATCGCGCGGGACGGCGCGAAGCTGCGCTACATCGGCACGCAGCGCTGGGGGCGCAAGGTCTACGACTTCCATGAGGAGCGCGCCCTGCTGGAGCGCGACGCCCAGGTGACGCTGCAGACCATCGAGCTGGGCAGCCAGCTCTCGAAGGGGCGTGTCGAGTCGCTACTGCGCGGCAATGGCGGCCACGCCAAGCTGCTTGGCCTCTACATCGAGGATGGCAAGCAGCACCTCGACCGCTACACGCTGCAAGACCACGTCGGCGCCAACTGCGTCAGCGATCTGCTCTACAAAGGTGTGCTGACCGACGAGGCGCGCTCAATCTTCTCCGGCATGATCCGCGTGCATCCGACGGGCATCGGCACAGCGGCTTATCAGCAGAACCGTAACCTGCTGCTGAGCCGCCACGCCCGCGCCGACTCGATCCCGAATCTGGAGATCGGCGCCAACGACATCATCGGCTGCAGCCACGGGGCCACCGTCGGCAAGGTGGATGAGGAGCAGCTGTTCTATCTGATGTGCCGCGGCCTGAGCCGCCTTGATGCGACCCACCTGATCGTGGAGGGCTTCGTTGATCCGATCATCAACGAGGCGCCCATCGCCTCGCTGCGCGACTCGCTGCGACAGGAGATTCGCGACCGCGTGAGCACGGTCGAGGCGTATTAGCCAGCCCCTCCCTCGCCCTGCTCCCGCTAACGTGGGAGTGGGGAGACCGGAGGGCGAGAGGAATGGACACAGAACATGTCTGAGGTAGCGCGCAATATGGCCACAGTGATCGAAGTCTGTCGCGAGGATGAGGCGCCGGAGCCGGGGCAGGCGCTGAGTGTGGTCGTTGGCGATCTGCCGCTCGCGATTTTCAATATCCACGGCGAGTTGTACGCCATCGGCGACACCTGCACCCACGAGGAGTATCCGCTCTCCGAAGGCGACATGGTGGATGAGTATATCGTGGAGTGCGCGCTGCACGGCGCCACCTTCGACGTGCGCACGGGCGACGCGCTCTCGCTGCCCGCCACCGGCAACGCGGGCAGCTATCCCATCTGGGTCGAAGACGGCGTTGTAAAGGTCGAGCTGCCTGAGTAGCGAGGCGACCTCGCTCCTCGTTCAGACCGCGATGTCGGCGACCGACTCGACGATGTGTATGGGCCGATAAGGGAACCGCGCCACTGCCTCGCGCGAAGTGACACCAGTCAGCACCAGCGTCGTCGTCATGCCCGCCTCGGTGCCAGCGATGATGTCCGTATCCATGCGGTCGCCGATCATCATGGACGATTCGGAGTGACCGTTGATCTTGCGCAGCGCCGACCGCATCATCAGCGGATTCGGCTTGCCCACATAGTAGGGCTTGACGCCGGTCGCCTCGTAGACCAGCGCCGCCACCGCGCCTGTCGCCGGGACAATGCCCGCCTCGGTCGGCCCGATCACGTCGGGATTAGTGGCGATGAAGCGCGCCCCCTCGCGAATCAGCCGGATGGCCTGAGTCAGTCGCACGAAGCTGTAGGAGAGCGTTTCGCCCAGCACCACATAGTCGGGGCGCGTCTCGGTGAGGATGTAGCCGATGTCGTGCAGCGCGGTGGTCAGCCCGGCCTCACCGATCACATAGGCCGAGCCGCCGGGCGCCTGGCGGTGCAGAAATTGCGCGGTTGCCAGGGCCGAGGTGTAAAGTTCGTCTACACTGACATGCAGTCCGCTCAGCTCCAATCGCGCTTGCAGATCGCGAGGCGTGTAGAGCGAATTGTTCGTCAGGATGAGGAACGGCTTGTTGGCGGCCCGCAGCCTGCCGATGAATTCGTCGGCGCCGGGAATCAGTTGCGCGCCGCGCACCAGCACGCCATCCATATCCATCAGATAGGTCATAATCTCGGCAGCGGGAGATTCGCTCATCACAGATCCTGCTCTTTCGGTTGATCGCGTCGGATGACGATGGATGACGATGAATCGCGTGATCGCGATGGATGTGTAGAGGTCATTCTCCTGCTATAGTCGCTGAGAGAGCACGCTGAGCGCAAGTCGGCGCCGGATCGCGTCGGTCGGTTTGGGCGCCGTGAGATCGGGCCATGAGCGCACGGAGAAGGGAAACGCCATGAGCAGTCTCGAACGTGTCTGGAAGGGCATGACCTCCAGCGAGCGCATCGTCGCGATGTCGCTGGTCGCGGGCGGCGTCATCGCCATTGTCAATTCCAGCGTGTGGGCCGCCGCCACCTGCTTCATCGCCTATCAGCGCGCGCGTGTGCGGGTGGCGCAGCTCGAGGATCAGTCCATCCAGCGGCTGGGCGACACGATGGCGCACTCATTCCACGGCGCCGAGGCCGCCGATACACTCGACCTTCCCGACCTCGCCGATGACGAGGTGTTTTCCTACGACGCCGACGATGAGGCGTTCCCGCCCGACAGCCTGACCAGCGAAAAGCAATAGAGTTGTGCGCCGCCCCTGCTGGGTGTAGGATAGCCGCGCGAGCCGCCCGCTCGCGCGTGGCTCGCGCGGCGATGTGGGCATTTCAGTGACATGTCAGCGATCCGTCAGCGATCCGTCAGCGAGAGGAGTCGGCGCCAGTGAGCGTGGAAGCCGTATCGCAACTAGCGCACTCAGGGCAACCAGCGGCGGGTGAGGGCCGCGGTCGGCGCGCACGTCGGCGAGCGCGCCAGCGCGCCAGTGGCGAGATGCGCCTGCGCATGGCGATCTGCCTGGGCGGTGTCGCGCATCAGGACCCCTCGCCGCAGGAGATCGCGGCGGCGCTGAAGCAGAATGCGGGCGTTGTCTGGGCCGACGTGCAGGGCGATCCCTCCAGCGTCGTGCAGCGTCTGGCGCAGACCTTCAACCTCTCCAGTGCGATCCAGGAAGCCTTGCTCGAAGAGACATCGCGCTCGCGCCTGATAGAGAGCCGCGACATCTATGCGCTGGTGGTCAACACCATCGGCTTCGATGAAGAGGCCGAAGACGCGGTCGTCGCCAAGTTCGACATCGTTTTTGGCAAGGGCTTCGTGCTGACCGCGCACCGTGAGCCAGTTGACTGGCTCGATACGCTCTGGGCCAGCGCGCACAAAGACGCTGGCAGCGAGAACTTGATGGGCCGCGGGGTCGCGCGGCTGCTGCACAGCATCCTCGATACCCTGGTGGACACCTACTTCCCCGTCATTGACCGGCTTGATGACCTGATAGATCAGCTCGAAGACGCCACCGTCAACGACACGTCCAACTCCGTGCAGGTGCGGCTCTTCCGCATGAAGCGCGCGGTGGCGACGCTGCGGCGCGTCATCAGCCCGCAGGTGGAGCTGACCAACTCGCTCATCACGCGCACTGGCGACCTGGTTCCCTCGGATGTCGAGCCGTATTTCGCCGATGTGCGCGACCATACGCTGCGTGTCTTTGAGATGCTCGACTCCTACCGCGACCTGCTCAGCGGTCTGCTCGATGTCTATCTGACGACAGTGTCGAATCGGCTGAACGTGGTGATGAAGCAGTTGACGATCATCGCCACCATCTTCATGCCGATCACCTTTATCACGGGCGTCTTTGGCATGAACTTTGGCCACATGCCGCAGGTGGATCACGACGCTGGCTTCAACTTCTGGGCCGTGCTGGTCGGCATGGCGATCATCACCTTCGCGCAGATCTGGTATTTTCGCCGCCGCGGCTGGATGTAGTGGCGGCGCCGCATCTCGCGCGAGCGGCGCGAACGCGCTATACTGGCGGGCAAGGGATCATATCGGCTTCAGCGGTGTGGGCGAGCTAGGGGCGCCGAGCAGGCGCATGCGGAGGGCGAGATGGCGCAACCACCAGCATCAGACGATCAGGCATTGGACGGCCAGAGCGTCGAGGATCTGAAGTTTGCTCCGGTCGAGAACGTGATTGGCTTCCAGTTGATCGCGCGCGACAACGGACGCGCGGTCGTGCTGTTCACTCCCACCGCGCGCCATGTCAACCCGATGGGGACGCTGCATGGCGGCATCCTCTGCGACATCGCCGACGCCGCCATGAACGCCGCCTACCTCACCACACTCCAGGATGGCGAGACGTTCACCACGCTGGAGATGAAGATCAACTACCTCAAACCAGTCTGGCAGTCGCAACTGCGCGCGCACGGCTGGGTGGTGAAGGCGGGCCGCACCATCGGCCTCGCCGAGTGCGACATCTATGATGAGGGCGGCAGCCTCGTCGCCCGCGCCACCAGCACCTGCATGACGCTGCGCGGTGAGGCGGCCATCGGGAGGTAGGCGCGCCCCAACCCCTCGCCGAGGCGGGAGAGGGGAGCTTCGCGGCGTCCGCTCGCTGGAGGAGTGGGGAGCGCAATGGGCTTGCCAACCGACGCCGTGCGGAGATGCGAACACTCAGAATACTCAGAAATGCTGAAATTCGCCTCAAGTCTGAGGTATTTGACGCGACAAATGACTTTTTATGCGTTATGATGCAAGTACGTTGATGAGTCATCTCTGGCGTACGTTAGCGCGGACCAAAGGGATATGGTCCGCTGGCGTCCTTCTCCCGGCAGGCTCCCTGTGCGGCCTGCCGCGCGCGCGCGATTGATCCGAGTATGAACGGGCTGTTGTGTGAATGCGAGCGACGGCGCCGACGCTGCCGCTCAACGGAACAGACGATCTCGGGAGGCTGCGCATGGCGACTCCGACTTCCCCAACCGCGATGAAGAAACTGATCAACAAGCCTGACGATGTCGTAAAGGAGGCATTGGAGGGCATGGCCGCGGCGCATCCAGACCTCATCCGTGTGGATGTCGAGCAGCAACTCATCGTACGCGCCGATGCGCCCGTCCAGGGCAAGGTCGGCATCATCTCTGGCGGTGGCAGCGGCCACGAGCCGATGCACGGCGGCTATGTGGGGCGCGGCATGCTCGACGCTGCCTGCCCAGGCGCGGTCTTCACCTCGCCTGTACCCGACCAGATGCTCGCCGCGACCAAAGCGGTCAACGGCGGCGCTGGGGTGCTGCACATCGTCAAGAACTACACCGGCGACGTGATGAACTTCGAGATGGCCGCCGAGATGGCGCAGGCCGATAGCATCGAGGTCGAGAGCGTCGTCATTGACGATGATGTCGCCGTTAAGGACAGCCTCTATACG
>JAICVT010000403.1 GCA_025935235.1 Ktedonobacterales bacterium
CAATCGGGCATGCGGCGTCGCGCCCGCAGCGTCCTGCCCGCTGTCATCCTGACTGGACGCATAACGCGCGCCAGTTGGGGCGAATGCCCCGCGCTGTCTTTCCTATAGCCGACAACTACAGACAACTACGGACAGCTTGAGGCAAGCAAATACATCGTGGCGGCCGGTTCAGGCTAGACCTGATGATCGAGGCGTCGCGTGCGGGCGAGATGCGCCTCGTGAATGGATTCGCGCACGACAGCGCGCCGCGCTGTAGACTAGCTGTAGACTAGCTGTAGATTGCTGGCGCGCGAGCCGCGAGGCTCCGACCGGTGAACGCGCGAGAGCGGTGATGAGGAGGCGGCGATGTCGAATCGAGATCAGGCGGATGGCGCGGCGGGTGAGCCGACGCATGTCGTGACCTGCTTCCTGCTGCGGCAAGACCACGGAGGCGACCTGGTGCTGCTGGCGCGGCGCAGCGACCGTGTGCGCACCTATCGCGGCGCGTGGGGCGCCATCAGCGGCTACGTCGAGCCGGGCGTGAGTCCGCTAGAACAGGCATATCAGGAGATCAGCGAGGAGACAGGGCTGGCGCGGGTGGATGTTGCGCTGCTGCGCGAGGGCGAGCCGCTGCCCTTCCGCGATGAGGCCATCGAGCAGGACTGGGTAGTGCATCCATTCCTGTTTCAGGCGCTGCGACCCGACGCCGCCCAGCGCGACTGGGAGGCGCATGAATTTGCCTGGACTCCGCCCACCGCTGTGGCTGGGCTGACGACCGTGCCGAAGCTGGCCGAGGCGCTCGCGCGCGTTTATCCGCCAACCGATCCGGCTGGCTCCTAAGAGGCGCGGCATGGGCGACGCCGACGACAGGCAGGCTGACGAGCGGGCGGTTGAGCGCATCCACTCGGATTATGAGCATGGCGCGAGCTGGCTGGCGCGCGCGGCTGTGCGCGACCTTGCGCGCGTCGCGGCGGCCAAGGATGAGCGCGCCGGGGGCGCCGAGGAGCGGCTGGCGCGAGTACGCGCGCTGGGGCAGTCGCTGGCGCAGGCACGCCCAAGCATGGCGACGATCGCCAACGCCGTGGCGCGGGCGTGGTGGGCGGGCGCCTCGACCGCAGGCGGCGCACAGGCTCAGCTCGCCGCGCTACGTGAGGAAGTGCGAACCATTGACGACGGCTGGGAGTCAGCGTCGGCAGGCATGACGAACTGGGCGCGGCAGGCGGTCACGGGCGCGGTCTACACGCTCAGTCGCTCTGGCTCGGTCGAGCGCACGCTTGCGGCGCTGGCCGAGGAGCGCGCCACGAGTGATACGAGTGATACGAGTGATACGAGTGATACGAGTGAGCCGCTGCGGGTCATCATTAGCGAGTCGCGGCCCGGCGGCGAGGGCGTGGCGCTGGCGCGGGCGCTGGCGAGTGAGGGCGCGCAGGTGACGCTGATCGCCGATGCCGCTGTCGCCTCGTTCATCGAGCAGGCGGCGCTGGTGATCGTGGGAGCGGATAGCGTGCGGGCGGATGGCTCGGTGGTGAACAAGGTGGGGACACATACCCTGGCGCTGGTGGCGCGAGCGGCGGGCAGGCCAGTCTATGCGCTGGCCGAGCGTCTGAAGATCACGGCGGCCTCCTATCCACTGGTGATCGAGGAGACGCGCCCAGAAGAGCTGCTACCGGCGCCGACCCCTGGCGTGACGCCGCGCAACGTCTACTTCGATGTGACTCCACCGCGACTGATCGCCAGTGTCGTCACCGAGAGCGGCCCAGTGGACGCCGAGGGCATCGCGCGGCTGGCGGAGGAGGCGGAGCGGGCGTATCGCTCGCTCATGGGTTCGTAGGCGCGTCGGGCGCTTCAGGCGGCGTTGGCTGGCTGTTCATCGGATGGGCTGGCTCCCGCAGGAATGAACCGAGCGACTGGTTGGCGTCCAGGCGCATACTACGAGTGAGTGTACGGAGCAAGCCCGTCGCCGGTCAATCTCCCTATTTGGGGTTTGCGAGCGGGAGTGAGGAGCGCAGGGCATGCGGGAAGAACAGGCGGATGGCGGCGCCGTCGCGATTGGCGTGGAGTTGGCCGATCTGGCGACGCGGCTGGCCGTCGTCGCCGTGACCGCCGATGGCCGTCGCATCGAACACATCCAGCGCCTGCGATTGGAGCGACCGCCGACGCCAGAGCAGGCCGTGGAGCGGCTGGGCGAGCTGGTCGCGCGGCTGACGGCGCCGCCGCACGCCGTGATTTCGCCTGTGTCGTCCGTCGGCGTGGCGGCATGGACGCGGGTTGACCCGGCGCGCGGGGTGATCGCCGATGCGCGTTTTGGCGCGACATGGGAAGCCTTTCCGCTGGCCGAGCGGCTGGCCGCGCGATTGGGCGCGCCCACGCGGCTGCTCAGCGGAGTCAGCGCCGCCGCGCGGGCCGAAGCGCGCCAGGGAGCGGCGGTCGGGCGCTCGCCGCTGCTCTACATACATCTGGGCAGGAGCGTCGCCAGCGCGCTGGTTGTAGATGGCGTCCCGCTCGAAGGCGCGCGCTTCGACGCGGGGCGGCTGGGCCACTGGCAGACCGGGCTGGATGGCCCGCGCTGCGTCTGCGGCGCCACAGGGCATCTGGAGCCGCTGGTCTCCGCACAATCGCTGGTGCGCCTGGCGATTGGCATGGCGGCGGACGACGAGCAGGCGTTGACGGCGATTCACCGTGTCACCGGGATGCGGGCCGAGGCGCTGACCGCTCCGCAGGTGGTGGCGCTGGCGCGCGACGACGTGCGGGTGATTCGCGAGCTAGTGGATGTCGCCGTAGACGCGCTAGCGGGCGCGCTGGCCAACCTGGTCGTCGCGCTCGACCCAGCAGTCGTTGTGATTGGCGGCCCACTTGCGAAGGCTGACGGTGTCTTTCTCGACTGGCTGCGCGAGCGACTGCGTGCGCGCCTGGCTGGCGTAGCCGATCCGCCAGCCATCGCGGCGGCGGCGCTGGAGCCTGACGGCGCGGCGCTCGGAGCCATCTGGCGACCAGAGCCAAGCGCTGGAGGTTGACGCAGGCTGGCGGTGTGTGGTTCCCGCACGCTCCGCCCGCGTGGCATAATGAGACGTGCGCGTGGACGCCTGCCTGGCGCGGGCGGCGTGGCATAGAGAAGGGGATGAGACGACAGCCGTGACGGTACGCGATGAACGCCTCGACGCCCTCAGTGGGCTGCTGCTTGCCGGGCGCTACCAGCTAGGCCCGATGCGCGCGACCGGCGCGCTCTGCGTCGTCTATGACGCGCAAGATGTCGTGCTGCGGCGCGCTGTGGCAATCAAAGTGGCGCGTCTGGAAGAGGCGCAACGCTATCGTGAGGCGCTCAACGCGACGGCTGGCCTCTCCTATCCAGCGTTTGTCGCCATCTACGATGCGCTGGAGCAGGACGAGCGCTTTTTTCTGGCGCAGGAGTTCATTGACGGGCAGCCGCTGAGCGCCTACGTGGCCAGCGGTGTGCCGACGCGGCGCGGCGTGGCGCTGGCGCTTCAAATGGCGCGCGCGCTGGCGTATACCCATCGCTATGACCTGGCGCACGGCGATGTGACCCCGACTGCCATCCTGATTGACCGTGGCGCAGTCGCTCACCTCAACAACGTGCGGCTGCCCGCCGACTGGGACTATTTTGACATGATGACCGAGGCGCTGGTGGCCTCTGGCGTCGCGGCGACAGCGGACGAGACGAAGGCGCGGCTGCGTGACGATGAGCGGCTGCGCGATGTCTGGGCAGTCGGCGCGGCGCTGTGGTCACTCGTCACCGAGCCAGCGCGCACACAGTCCTCTGAATCGGGCGCTGACGTCCGCGCCTACCGTGAGGAGGTCAGTCCGGCGCTCC
>JAICVT010000103.1 GCA_025935235.1 Ktedonobacterales bacterium
CGCGACGATCATGGCTCCCCCTGGGGTGGATTAACGCGACATCAGGCGCTCAGGCGCCAGCGTGTTGAGATGGCAGATAGCGATGGCGGCGGCGTCGGCGGCGTCATCGGGCGTGGGGATGGCGTCGAGTCGCAGCAGCACGCGCACCATCTCGCCGACCTGCGCCTTGGTAGCGAGGCCGTAGCCATGCACGGCCTGCTTGACCTGCATTGGCTTGTACTCGCTCACCGGGATCTCGCTCTGCGCGGCGACCAGCAGCGCCACGCCGCGCGCCTGCCCGACCGCCACGGCGGTCGTGACATTCTTGGCGAAGAACAACTCCTCGACCGCCATCTCGCCTGGGGCATGCGTCTGGATAACGCGCGACATCTCGTCGTAGATGCGCTGGAGCCGCTGGGGCATGGAGAGTGAGGGCGGCGTGGTGATGCAGCCGCAGGCCAGCAGCGTCAGCGCGCCCGCGCGTGACTCGACCACCGCGTAGCCCAGCCGCGCGGTCCCTGGATCAATGCCAATCGCGCGGCGCGGCTGACTGCCCATCCCCCAACCTCCTCGGCTCACCGTTGGCTCGCCGCTGGCCCGCGGCGCCACACGTTGGGCGCGCTAGCCAGCGTACTTCTCGGCGTATTCGTCGGCGATCTGCGCGTTGGTATAGACGTTCTGCACATCGTCCAGTTCTTCCAGCTTGTCAATCAGCCGGAGGGTCTGGAGCGATTCTTTCTCGCCGAGATCAATCTTCGTCTTGGGCACCAGTTGCGTCTCCGCGCGGGTCAGCGTCAGTCCCTTGGCTTCGAGCGCCTCGCGCATCTGGTTGAGCTGTGAGGGATCGGTGTAGACGATCAGCGTCTCGTCGCCATCGAGGAATTCATCCACATCCTCGGCGCCCGCGTCAATCACGTCGAGCGTCAGCTCATCTGGGTCCTTGCCATCCAGCGCGACCTCGAAGATGCCCTTCTGCTCGAAGATCCAGTCCACGCAGCCCGACTCGCCCAGGTTGCCGCCATTCTTGCCAAAGGTGGTGCGAATCTCAGCCGCCGTGCGGTTGCGGTTGTCGGTCATCGCCTGCACCATGATGGCGGCGCCGCCTGGCGCGTATCCCTCATAGACCACATCGTCCAGTTGAGCGCCCTCGGCGCCACCGACCGCGCGCTTGATGGTGCGCTCGATGTTATCCATCGGCATGTTCGCGTCGCGGGCGCGCTGCACCGCCATGCGCAGGCGGAAATTCGCGTCAGGGTCGCCGCCGCCCCCCTCGCGCACGGCGACGACGATCTCGCGACCGAGCCGCGTGAAGAGCGCGCCACGCTTGCTATCGTTGACGCCCTTCTGCCGACGAATCTGAGCCCACTTTGAATGACCAGACATGCGTGTCTCGCCCTCCTTCGGACGTCGCGCTCGCACTCGATCTCTGGATCTCTGGCGGACGTCATGTTCATCTAGCGTACTGCGATACGACGCCTCCTGCCAGCGTCGAGAGGGCGCCGGGCGGCGCAGCGGAACCTCACCAGATGCGGATCACCGCGCACGGCGCGCCCTGCATTCTATCATCTCGCGCGCCACACGCCAACCTGGCGCGGCGTGGCGCCGGGTATCAATGCGCCAGCGGCAGGCGCACGACAAAGCGGGTCTCGCCAGGGACGGAGGTGAAGGTGATCTCGCCGTGGTAGCGGTCAGCGATGATGCGCCGCGCGATGTCCAGTCCCAGCCCGGTTCCCTTGCCCACATCTTTGGTCGTGTAGAACGGCTCGAAGATGCGCGCGGCCACCTCTGGAGGAATGCCGGGGCCATGATCCACGATCTCGACCACGGCAGTCGGCCCATCGCGCCGTGTCTGAATGATGATCATGCCATGTCCCTGCATGGCGTCCACGGCGTTGTCAATCAGGTTGGTCCACACCTGATTCAGCTCGTTGCCGCTAGCCAGCACGGGCGGCAGGCTCTCGTCGTAGTCGCGGACGACCTCCACAGCGCCCAGCTTGTGGCCGAGGATGATGAGCGTCTTCTCGATGCCGTCGTGGAGATCAATCTCGCGCTCGTTCGAGCGATCAACGTAGGAGTAGTCCTTCACGGTGGAGACGAGCTGCGCGATGCGCCCCGACGAGTCATCAATCTGGTCGAGCAGCGCCGTCGCCAGCAACGTGTCGGCCACCCAGTTGAGCGCGTCGTTGAGGCAGTTGGCGCCCACCGCTTGCAGCGCCGAGTCCAGCCAGGCGCAGTCAAGCCCGACCGCGACAAACGCTGGCGCCAACGTCCACGGGTTGGCGACCTCATGCGCTTCGAGCCACTCGCCCAGCTCTTCTTCGCGCCGCCCCGTCTCGATGGCGCTGAGCCGCGGCGCGCTGCTCGCGCCTGCCACCGCCTGCGCCTGAAGCGTCGTCATGGCCTGCGCCTGCGCGGGCGTCAGTTGGGCGGTGGCGACTGAGCAGACCTGCCCCACCAGCCGATCCATCACGGCGCGCAGGTCGCCTGCGGCGCTGCGAACGGCGGCGGCGGGATTGTTCAGCTCGTGGGTCAGGCCCGCTGCGAGCGTGCCGAGCGAGATCAGGCGACCGCGCTCGCGCACCGCCGTCTCGATGGCTTCCAGCGTGTGGATGTAGCCATCCAGCAGGTGCTTTGCCATCGGCAGCAGCTCATCGAGCAGGCGGCCCAGCGCTTCGGAGGGGAGCTGGAAGAAGCGGGTCGGGCGCATCGTCGTGCCAGTCGCGCGGTAGGCGCCGCTGGTGTCGGAGGCGGCGAACGCGCGGATGCCGCCAGCATAGACGCCCGGCTGCGACATGATCTCCATCACGATGCGCTGTCCGCCGACATGCCGGCTCAGCTCAACCTCGCCGTCGAGCAGGACCCAGAGCAGATCGGCGGGCTGCCCCTCGACAAAGAGGATCTGATCCGCCGGGAACGAGACTTCGTGGCCCAGCTCGATCAGGCGATCCATCTGCTGGTCCGTGAACTTCTCGAAGAGAAAGGTGGCGCGTAGTTCGTCTTTCAGCATCACATCTTTACCAGGTATTGATGGACCAGATGCACCGCCATCGCGCCCTCGCCCACCGCCGAGGCGACGCGCTTCATCGAGGAGCGCCGCGCATCGCCAGCGACGAAGACGCCCGGCAGGCTCGTCTCCAGCAGGTATGGCTCGCGAGTAGCGGCCCAACGCGGCGCAACGCCATCGCGCAGCAGATCGGCGCCAGCGAGGATGAAGCCCTGCGCGTCACGCGCCACCTCGGCGCCGATCCACTCGGTATGCGGCGACGCGCCAATCAGCACAAAGAGGAAGTTGGCGGGCGTCTGCTCCTCGCGCCCGGTCGCGCGGTCGGCGATGGTGATCGTCTCCAGGTGGCCATCACCGTGCGCCGCCACGACCTCGCAGCACACGCTGACTGTGATGTTCGGGATCGCGCTTATCTGGTCTATCAAATAGCGCGACATGCTCTTCTCCAGGCTGTCGGCGCGCACGAGCAGCGTGACGCTGCGGGCGAAGCGCGAGAAGTAGACGGCGGCCTGGCCAGCGGAGTTGGCGCCGCCGATGATGTAGACCTCCTGATCGCGCGTACCCTGTGCTTCGGCCACGCTGGCGCCGTAATAGATGCCACGCCCCACGAAGTCTTGGAAGCCGGGCGCCTCCAGACGACGATAGGAGACGCCCGTCGCGATCAGCACGGTGTGGCTGCTCAGCTCGCCGCCGCCGCTCAGCCGCACGACTCTGGCCGGGCCGCGCGCCTCCAGCGCACAGGCGCCCTGCACGCTCATCATTTCGGCGCCAAAGCGGCGCGCCTGGGCGATGGCGCGGCGAGCCAGCTCCGCGCCGCTGACACCGGTTGGGAAGCCCAGGTAGTTCTCGATGCGCGAGCTTTGGCCCGCCTGGCCGCCCGGCGCTCGACGCTCCACCAGCACGGTGCGCAGCCCCTCCGAGGCGCCATAGACGGCGGCGGCCAGCCCTGCCGGCCCGGCGCCGATGATGGTCAGATCATAGAAGGGCAGCTCGGCGCGCGTGACGAGGCCGATCTCCTTCGCCAGCGCCTCGTTGGTTGGAGCTTCCAGCACGGCTCCCGCTGTCGTCACCACTACCGGCAGCCCCTCTGGCGTCGGCGCTAGCCCAGAGGCGGCCAGCAATTTCTGCGCCTCCGCGTCGCTCTCGACATCCAGCCAGCGATAGGGTACCTGGTTGCCCGCCAGCAGATCCTTCACCTCGTGTGAGCGCGCCGACCAGCGATGACCGATCACCCGTACGCCCTCGAATGGCGGCTCATAGTGCGCGAGCCAGCTTTCGAGCAGGTCGTCGAGGATAGGGTAGAGCTTCTCTTCGGGCGGATCCCACGGCTTGAGGAGGTAGTAGTCGAGGCCGACGATATTGATGGCGTGGATCGCCGCGTCTATATCGGCGTAGGCGGTCAGCAGCACGCGCTTGGCGTCGGGGAACAACTCGATAGATTGCTCCAGCAGCTCGACGCCGGTCATGCCGGGCATGCGATGGTCGGCCAGCAGCAGCGCCGCCTCATCGCCGCTCAGCTTCAGTTGGCGCAGCGTCTCCAGCGCGGCGGGGCCAGACTCGGCGCGCAGCACACGAAACCGCTGGGCGTATTGCCGGCGCAGCGTGCGGGTGATGGCTTGCGATACCGCGTCGTCGTCATCAACAGTCAGCAGAATCGGCTTGTTCATGCGTGGGCTATCCCGATGGAGTAACGGCGCTTGCCTGTGGCGGGCGCCACATGGGCGTCGGCTTGGCAAGGGCTTTCCCGTATGCCGGAAACGCGGCAGACCGACTGTGGCCAGTATAGCACCGAGAGGGCGTCCCAGACTCAACCATAATTCGCAGCGAGACGCGGCACAGCTCGTCAGGGTTTCTGGCTGAGCAGCGCGGTGACATCCGTGTGGAGGGTTGCGGCGGTGAGCGGGCCGACCGCTTTGTAGCGCACTACACCATCGCGACCGATGAAGAAGGTGGAGGGGGTGTCGGTGACGCGATAGAGGGTCACAGCGCGAAAATCAACATCGCGCACGATCGGATAGGTGATGCCCAGCGAGTGGATGAAGCTATCGGCAGTCCCTGGATCGTCCACAGTGTCGACGCCCAGCACGACGAATCCCTGCGCCTGATATTGCTGGTAGGTGTGCTCCAGCGCGGGCATCTCATAGGTACACGGCTCACAGGCGGCATACCAGAAGTTGAGCGCCACGACCTTGCCACGGAGCGACGAGAGCTTGACAGGATTGTTCGAGAGGTCGCGCAGTGTGATGTCGGGCGCGTAGTGGCCGACGACGGGCGCCGATGGGCCGGGCGTGGCGTCGGGGCTGGCGATGGATGGCGTCGCGGGCGTGAGCAGTCCCTTGAGTACCAAACCGATTGCGATGAGGACGGCGGCGGTGATGATGATGGCGCGCGTGTGGCGCTGGGGGCGGGCAGGCGGCTCAGGCGATGGGGCGCTCATGCGATATGTCCTCTGGCGCCATAGCGGGCGCGCGGCGTGGATGGGCAGGCTGGCGAATGGATTGGCGGTCGGCGGAGAGCGTCGCTGGCCCACCGCCGATCACGTCCGGCGTACACGCAGCTTACATGGTTCCCAGGCCCATGACATGGAAGCCATTGTCTACGTAGATGATGTCACCGGTCAGCGACTTGGCCGCTGGCGAGCAGAGGTAGACTGCGACATCGCCCACATCGCCCTGCTCGATGTTGCGGCGCAGCGGCGCGACCTGCTCCACCAGCCCGAACATGTCGTTGATGTTGCCGACGCCGCGCGCCGAGAGCGTGCGCAGCGGGCCAGCCGAGATGCCGTTGACACGGATGTTGCTGGGGCCGAGGTCCCAGGCCAGATAGCGCACCGCCGCTTCGAGTGACGCCTTCGCCATGCCCATCAAGTTGTAGCCCGGCACGACACGCTCGCTACCCAGATACGTCAGCGAGACGATGCTGCCGCCGCCCCGCTTCTGCATCAGCGGCTCCGCGCGCCCGCCCATCGCCATCAGCGAATAGGCGCTGATGTCCAGCGCGGTCAGAAAGCCGGCTCGCGAGACACGCGAGACGCGTCCTTTCAGGTCTTCGGTCGGCGCGAAGGCGACGCAGTGAACCAGGATGTCCAGCCCGTCCATTTCCTGCCCGACCTTATCGAAGACCGCATCGAGGTCGCTATCGCTCTGCACATCGCACGGTATGACCAGCGCGCCCTCGATATCCGCGGTCAGTTTGCGCACGTTCTGCTCCATGCGCTCCTGATAGGTGAAGGCGAGGCGCGCGCCTTCCGCCCGCAGCTTCTGAGCGATGGCCCAGGCGATGCTATTGTGATTGGCCACACCAAAGATCAAGGCAGTTTTGCCGTCGAGCTGGCCCACGGTGGTGTCCTCCCGCTTCTCCGCCGCAATCAGCGCGCGCATCCCGCCCGCGAGCGCGTCCGTCGGCGGAACGGCTCCCAGCCTGCGACTCACGGTGTGCGCGGGACAGCGCGACGCCAGCATTCTAACACCTGAACCCGGCGCGTGGGCGCGCGACAGGACAATCAGGCGCATTTTGCCTGACAGCTAACCGATGCGCTAGCCGATGCGTTCAGGTGGCAGCGCCTCGGATTGATTGGACTCATCCGAACTATCCGAGGCGGCAGATGCGGAGGGGGCGGTCGCGGCGGCTTCGTCGGCCAGCGCGGCCAGCGCGGCGAGAGTCTCGCTAGCGTCAGTCGCCGGCCCCGCCGACCCATCGAGGCGCTCGCGGGCGGCGCTCATCAGTTGCGCCCAGCGCGTCAGCGTCTGCTCGGAGATCGGCGCCACGAAGTGATAGGGCTGGTCGTGGTCGCCGCCCGGCCCCTGCTCCAGCGCCCAGCGCTGACTCTCGGCGCCGACCGGCGCCAGCGAGATGCGCGGCGTAGCGGTCAGCGAGGGAAGCGGACAGCGCTCATGGCCCGTCGGCTCATTGGCGCGCAGTCGCCGCGCCTGCTCGCGTAAGAGCGCCGCCGACTCCGCCTGAATGACACTCACCTCCGCAAATGCGGCCGCGGCCTGTCGCAGCAGCGCAATCGCCTGGAGCGGATCGCGCGTCATCGCCTGGAACGGCTCCCACGTCGCCTGGGCGCTCGCGCGCGTCAGCACCTGATACAGCATGCGTTCATCTCTCAGCGTTGAGACAGTCTCTCCAGCCGCCCGACTGGCGCCTGGCCACACGGCGCGCCCGCCGAAGCATGCGCCCGTATTTCCTTGTTAAACGAGCGAGACGGCGAACGTCATGCTGTACGGCCACTCTGGGGGCGCGGTCGCCCAAACGGGCTATCCAAATGGCCATGGCGTGGTCTCGACACAGCGCGTGTCGGCGGCGCGGTGGGCGAGCAGACCATGTGATACGCTAGGTACAATTCGTGAGCGCCCCACCGTGGCGCGAGCTGTTCGCGCCCTGTTCGCGCGCTGTTGCGCGACGACGCGACGAGATCGGGTGATGAGCCAGAAATGGAGCGCGGCCCTATGGAGAGCAGCGACGGACACAGCGCGCCCGTCAACACCGACGCCGCGACGGCCATCACGCGAGTCAGCGAGATGGCCAGGCGAGTGCGCGCCAATGTCGCGCGTGTCATCGTTGGCAAGCAGGATGTGATTGATCTGCTGATCGTCGCGCTGCTCAGCGAAGGCCATGTGCTGATCGAGGATGTGCCCGGCATGGGCAAGACGATGATGGCGCGCGCACTGGCCCGCTCGCTGGCGGCGTCGTTCGCGCGCGTGCAGGGTACGCCTGACCTGCTGCCCTCCGACATCATCGGCGTCAGCTACTATAACCAGCGGCAGGGCGAGTTCGAGTTTCGGCGCGGCCCGATCTTCTCGAATATGGCGCTGGTGGATGAGATCAACCGCGCGACCCCGCGCACACAGTCGGCGCTGCTGGAGGCGATGCAGGAGCGCCAGGTGACGGTGGATGGCGTGACGATGCCGCTAGGCGCGCCGTTCCTGGTGATCGCGACCCAGAATCCGATCGAGCTGGAGGGCACGTTTCCGCTGCCTGAGGCGCAACTCGACCGCTTCCTGCTGCGCGTGCGCGTCAGCTATCCCGCGCCGGAGGAAGAGCTGGCGATGCTCTACCGCTTCAAAGACGAGCAGCCGCTTGACAGCTTACAGCCGGTCATCAGCGGCGAGGAGTTGATGGCGCTGCTGCCAGCGGTGCGCGCGGTGCGGGTGACTGAGCCAGTGGCGCGCTATCTGCTGGCGATTATCCACGCCACGCGCGACTATCCCACGATGCGGCTGGGAGCCAGCCCGCGCGCCTCGCTGGCGCTCTTTCGCGCGGCGCAGGCGCTGGCCGCCATGCAGGGCCGCGACTACGTCAAGCCCGACGATATCAAGCGGCTGGCAATTCCGGCGCTGGCGCACCGGCTGCTGCTCAGCCCGACCCAGATGACCTATCAAACGCAGGATGGCGAGCGCCTGCTGCGCGAGATCGTCGAATCGGTGCCAACACCTGTCGAGCGCGTCTGAGGCCGCGATCCAGACCATGCGCCAGACCGCGGGCCCGTCAGACAGCACGAGAAGCAAGGGAAGCACACGCTATGGGCGCTGATCCAGATCGCAACGCCGCGCCTTCCGCCTACACCACCTCCGTTACCAATAGCGTGATGGGCCACGATGTCTTTGGGCGGCTCAGCGTGCGCCAACTGCTACGCATCAGCGATCTGCTGCGCCGTGGCGGACCAGCCGACCCCAACCTGGTCGCGCGCAGGCCGCTCTACATCATCGGCGGGATGCTGATGCTGGCGGGCGCGCTGACGCAATTCGCGCCGATCTTCATCTGCGGACTGCTGCTGCTGGGCATCGCCATCACGCCGGAGTTGTGGTATCGCTTCGGGCTGCGCGGACTGGTGGTCACCCGCGAGATGGAGAGCGGGCATGCCAGCTTCGGCCAGATCGTGGCGGTTCCACTGGCGGCGGAGAATCGCAAGCTGCTGCCGCTGCCGATGGTCGAGACGCTGGACGAGTTCCCGGAGGATCTGACCGTGCTGGGCGCGCGGCTGAACCTCTCCGCGCGGCCCGGTTCGGCCCTGCTGCCGCGCTCCATGCGCCTGTGGACGTATCAGCGGGTGCGGCGGCGCTACTATCTGCGCGCCATCCAGCGCGGGGCGTTCGTGATCGGCCCGACACGGGTCAGCGTGACCGATCCTTTCGGCATCCTGACGCGCGAGGAAGTGAGAGATACGCGCCGCGCGCTGCTGGTGCACCCGCTGATCGCCCCGCTTGACCGCTTCAACCTCTCGCCGCGCGCCATCTTTGGGGATTCCGCCGCGCGCCGCCGCCTGATCGAAGATCCACTGCGGGTGGCGGGTATCCGCGAATACGCGCCCGGCGACGACCCGCGCCGCGTCCATTGGAAGGCGACCGCGCGGATGGGCGCGCTGCAGAGCAAGTTGCTCGATCCCTCCACCCAGCGCACACTGCTGATCGCGCTGGATGTGCGCACTTTCCAGCAGGCTCAGTTGGGATATGATCCAGAGTTGGCGGAGCTGGGCATCGCCGTGGCGGCTTCGGTGGCGGCGTGGGCGGCTGAGCGCGGCTACGCCGTGGGGATGGCCGCCAACGGCCTCATCTCCAGCGTTGACATCCAGACCGATGGCCGGCAGGATACGCGCTCGCCCAGCGGTGGAGCCGCCCTGCGGGCGCTACCCCTGGTGCGGCTGGCGCCATCAGCCCGCCCTGAGCAGCTCACGCTGATCCTCGACAGCCTGGCGCGCGTCTCGCTCTTTGGCGGGCAGCCGCTGGGACCGATGCTGAGCGAGATGATGCGCTCGGCGCCGACGGGGGCGACGCTGGTCTATGTCGGGCTGGAGTCGCTGGTGGATGTGAGCGCGCTGATCGCGCTGCGGCGCATCCAGGCGAGCGGGCATAGCGTGCTGCTGGCGCTGACCTCGCGCGAGGACGACGATCCCTTCGCCGCGCCAGAGGCTGGGCACGATCTGCATGCCGCTGGCCTGGCGATTCACCATGTGGGTGGGCGGGCGCGCTGGCGCTCGCTGCTGGCCGAGCAGATGGGCGACCTGCCCGCGCGGCGCGCGACCGACGAGGTGAACCCTGAGCATCTGGAGATCGAGCGCCGCCTGATCGCCGAGCAGCGGCGCGCTCGCGACGCATGGCGCCAGCGCGCCACCAATGAGGAGAGTCAGGATGGCCAGGCCGGAACACAGCAGCAGCGCGGCGACGCAGGCGATGACGACGAGGCCGAATCGCCGCGCGACTCCGCGCTGGCTCTCCCCTGAGCGCGTCGCGACCGCCTGCTCGGTTGCGTGTCTGGCGCTGCTGGAGGTCATTCCCATCCAGGCGCTGGCGCTGACCTATGCTGGCGTGACCCAGGTCTCGCTGGCCGACACCTTCGGGCCGCTCTGGCTGATCGTGGCGGCGCTGCTGCTCTTCGCGCTGGCGCGCTGGCGGCTAGGGCGGCTCGGCCCGGTGGCGATCGCGCTGATCTCGCTGCTGATCGGCGTGGTGGCCATTGCTGGCTTTATCGCGCTCTCGCCGACCGCCTATGGCGGATTTCCCGGTGGCCTCTTCTCGCCCAACTGGTTGACGCAGTTGCGGCTCGATGCGCAACTCGATACGCCGCGCTTCAACGGGCTGTTCGTCCTGCTGCCGCTCGTGATCTATCTGGCGTGGCGCGGGCTGACGCTGGGCGCGCCGCCGCCGCGCATCGAGCTGACGCTGCGCCGATTCACGCTGAGCCTGGCAGCGGTAATGGCGGCCTGCCTGGGCGCGCTGGCCGCGGCGTCGGTGATGCAGGCGAGCTTGCAGGGCGCGCTGCTGGGGTTGCTAGCGCTGGATGTCTTCGCCGGGCTGGCGGCCGCGGCGCTGGCGCGACGTGGCGGCGGGCGCGAGGAGGGCCAGGCCGAAACGGGCGCCGAGATGGCGCGCTGGCTGCTGACGGCGCTGGGCGCGGCGGCGCTGGTGATTCTGGTCTCCTTCGTGATCGGGCTGGCGCTCAACCTGAACCTCTTCCTGTTCCTGCTGCGCGCGCTGGGGCCGGTCGGCGACGCGCTCAATCGCGCGCTGACGTGGCTGGTGAATGGACTGGCCTACGTACTTTGGCTGGTGTTCGTCAAGACCATCGGCGCGTGGCTCTTCCATGATGCGGCGTTCTACGTTCACCCGCCGCAGCATGCGACCCTCCCGCCATCGCATGCCCACCAGCAGGCGCTCGCGCCGCCGCCGCTCGGATTCCTGGTCGCTGCGGGAATCATCGTCGGGCTCATCGTCGTGGCGCTGCTGGCCTATCTGCTCTACGAGGGTGTGCGCATCATGCTGCGCTCGCTCAAGATGGACGCTGACCCGGAGCTGGATGAGGAGCGCGAGTCGCTGGACGCGCGCGGCCTGCTGCGGCGACAGGCGCGCGACCTGTTGGCGGGGCTGCGACGCGGCGCGGACGCGAAGGAGCAAGACCCGCTCACGCCGGGCAGCGCGCGCTGGCTGTATCGCGAGGCGCTGCGAGCGGGGGCCAGCGCGGGCATCGGGCGGCGACCAGGCGAGACCGCCGACGAATACAGCCGCCGATTGGCCGGAGCGCTGGCTGAGCGCGGCGCAGCGCCGGATGAACCAGGGCTGGCAGCGCTAACCGCGAGCTACGACGACGCGCGCTATGGCGAGGCGACGGCGCCACCCTCGCCATCAACCGCCGCCTCAGCGCGACGGTTGACAGCCGCCCTCAACAAGCTGCGCGGGTAAGCAACGCCTGCGCCTCCGCGACTGACTTGATGCGCTACACTCTTCCACGCACGATTAGTCAACCTTGACTAATCGTGCGTGATTTGATATTATTGTGATTAGTCACATGTGACTATTGCCGGTCGAGCGTTCGCTGGAGCGCCGCGCTGGCCGCTCCGACGTCGGGAAGAGAGGAAGTTTGCTATGGAGTCTTCGTCGCGAGGCCGCTGGTTGCGCGGCGCGCTGTGGCTGAATCTGGCCCTGCTGGCGGTCGTTTTTGTGCTGGGGATGCTGGTCAATC
>JAICVT010000172.1 GCA_025935235.1 Ktedonobacterales bacterium
GCGCTCCACAAGCGCTCCAGGCGATAGAAGTCGCGTTCGAGTGGGCCAAAGATATGCACGATCACATCGCCGCAGTCGAGCAACATCCAGCCATTCTCCGCCGCACCCTCGAAGCCTTTGGCCGCGACATGGATCTCGTCGAGCTTGTCTTCGACGGCGCCCGCGATGGCCTGTATCTGCCGAGGATTGTTGCCGGTGCAGATGATGAAGTAGTCAGCGATGACTGACTGCGAGCGAATATCCAGGATGACGACATCGGCGGCTTTTTTATCCACCGCAACATCGGCAATGATCTTGGCGACCTCAGCGGAATCCAGACCCAGGCTCCCTTCAGCTCTACGCGCCGCCCGATGGTGGATTGCTTCACCTCGATGCGAGTCGCTGAGCGCTACTACGACGGCCATGATACATATCTGTACTATATCATCGCATCGTCCGCGCCGAGCGCTTTTGCCGCAAGCTCGTGAGCGGAGCCGCGGCGTCACTCTCATCCATCTATACGGATGAATGGCTATTCGTGTCTCATGCTTCGCACGAAGTGGCGCCTGTGTGCGCGCGAGTGGCCCGGATGGGTAGGGCTGACCGTCCCATAGACGCAGGGGGCTGCTGGCGCGGCGCCGGACTCGGCGCTCCATACGAGCGTCGAGAGGTGTATACTGAGCGAGCGAATGTACTTCCGCTCTCTTGAGGTGGCTCGTCTTCATGCGATGTGCTGTGATCTCTGATATTCATGGGAACTATGAGGCGCTCACGGCGGTGCTGCGCGACATCGAGCGCTTCACCATTGAGCAGCGCGTCTCGGTGGATGCGGTGTGGTGTCTGGGCGACATCGTTGGATATGGGCCGCAGCCGCGCGAGTGCGTGCAGACGGTGCGCGAGATCTGCGCGGTCTGTGTGGCAGGCAACCACGACTGGGCGGCGATAGGCAAGCTGGACCTCGACGAGTTCACCGGCG
Organism: Ktedonobacterales bacterium; assembly: GCA_025935235.1. GTDB lineage: Bacteria > Chloroflexota > Ktedonobacteria > Ktedonobacterales > JADMIN01 > JAKAIY01. The sequence continues at coordinate 956 of JAICVT010000172.1, forward strand.
TCGCGGCCAACTCGGCGGAGTGGACCAGCGCCCAGCTCAGCCCGCAGGACCGCATCTATCTGCGCGGGCTGCCGGAGCTGGTGAATGCGGGCGAGTTCACGGTGACGCATGGCAGTCCGATGAACCCCATCTGGGAATATCTGACCTCGGCGTTGGCCGCCACCCCGAACTTCGGCGCGTTCGAGACGCCCTATTGCCTGGTCGGCCACACGCATGTGCCGACGATCTTTCTGCTGGCGGACGACGTGCGGCCAGCGCCCACGCCGCCGCCCATTCTGACTGAGGCGCGCACGAGCGGGTTCAATCCAGGCGACAGCGATCTGGCGTCGTTCCCTGACATCGAAGCGATTCCACTCTCCGCGAGCGCGCTCTGCGAGCACATCACGCCCGCGCCGGGGCTGTGGCTGGTGCCAGAGCATCGGCGGGCCATCATCAATCCGGGCAGCGTCGGCCAGCCGCGTGACGGCGACCCGCGCGCCGCCTATATGATCTTCGACAGCGACCTGGGCTTCGAGTTTCGGCGGGTCGAATATGATGTGGCGACGACCCAGCAGAAGATGAAGGAGCAGGGTCTATCACCACGCATGGCGGCGCGCCTGGAGAAGGGCATCTGACGCTCGCGGCGGCTATCGCGCGTACCCAGCGGCGTTAGCGCCCGCGATCGCGATAGAACGGCTCGATGCCTTCGCGGTCCTGCTCGCTCATCATCAGCTCGATGAAGGCGATGCGATCCAGAGGGAAGATGAAGCGGATGGCGCCGCTCATGGCCCACTGCAAGCTCTTGTTTTCGCGGCTGCGCGGATTCGAGATTACGATGAAGCTTGCACCAGTCGGCGGCATGTCTTCCATCTCAGCGATGAAAGCCTCTTCGTTGACGACGTGGACGATGACCTGTATCGCCATGTTACCTGGTTTCCTTTCGTCGTATCAACGGCCTGGCGGCGGCTCGATGGTGACATAGAGCACCGTCTTCCCCAGCCGCAACTCGTCGCCGCTGTGCAGCGGATAGCGCTGGTCGGGCATCAGGCGGAAGCCATTTTGCACCGTCTCGTTCGTGCTGTTCAGGTCTTCGATGAAGCAGCCATCGGCCCCGATGGAGATCTTGATATGTTGGCGCGAGATGCCGACCTCGCGATTGTAGAATCGTCCGAGGTCAACATCGGGGTGAGGCGGATTGCCGCTGGCGCGACCAATAATGTACTCGGTGCGCCCAGACAGCGCGATGCGCTGGCCGATCGAGAGATGGAGCGCGACGATAGGCAGCGTCTGTGGCGCTTGGTGCGCGGCTGGCTGGGTGGCGGTCGCCACGCGCGGCGCGCTGCGCTGTGACATCGCGCTTGCCTGTGGCTGCGGCTGTTGGGCGCCCGCCTGCGACGGCGGCGCAAGCGGCGCGCGCTCCAGGCGCTCTGGCGTCGCGCCAAACTCATGTCCACACTGGTCGCAAAAGACGGCGCCATCTTCAGCGCGCGCATGGCAATGCTGGCAGATCATCATCGTGCGACTGCTCCTGACACACGACGTTCTTCGTGCGCTCATCTGGCCGATCCAGCGGCCAGTGGGCGCGCCCGCATCATCATAGCCAGCCGACGCGCTGCCGTCAAGCGAGCTAGCGGCGTGCTGGATGGATGCACACGGAGACTGAATAGAATTACGGGCGGCTCAGTGTCGCGCCGACGTGGCGGTGGCAGTCGCTCGCGCGACGGCGGCGCGGGCGATCTGGAGCGCGCGCTCGACATCGGCGTCGCTGATACCGTAGTGCGTCACAGCGCGGATCGCCCCCAGGTCGCCCCCGGAAAAGAGCGCGCCCAGCGCGGCAGCAGCATGAGTGAACGCCTCGTTGCGTGGCTGCCCGGCATCGTCGAGCACGTCGAAGAACAGAATGTTGGTCTGGACGCTCTCTGGCGCGACCTGAACGCCGGGAATCTCGGCTAGCCCCTGCGCCAGCCGTCGCGCGTTGGCGTGGTCCTCGGTCAGGCGATCTACCATCTCCGTCAGCGCGAGGATGCCCGCGGCGGCCAGAATGCCCGCCTGGCGCATGCCGCCGCCCAGCAGCTTTCGCCCGCGCCGCGCCTCGGTGATGAATGCGCGCGAGCCAGCCAGCATCGAGCCGACCGGAGCGGAAAGTCCCTTCGAGAGGCAGAACATCACCGAATCAACTTCCGCCGCCAGCGCGCTTGCGGGTACGCCGAGGCTAACGGCGGCGTTGAAGAGCCGCGCGCCATCCAGGTGGACGGGGACGCCGCGCTCGTGGGCGGGCGCCGCCAGCGCGTGGAGCGCCTCTGGGCTGAGCGCCTGACCGCCGCACATGTTGTGCGTGTTTTCCAGACAGAGCAGGCCGGTGCGCGCCTCATGCACGTCATCGCCCAGGAATGCGGCGCGCAGCCGGGCGGGGTCGAGGCTGCCGTCGGGCAGCGTGGGGATGGCGCGGGCGGGCGAGCCGTTGAGCCGGGCGCTGCCGCCGACCTCATAGAGATAGACGTGCGCGCGGTCGCCAACGATGATCTCATCACCACGGCGGCAGTGGGTGAGAACGGCGATGGCGTTGCCCATCGTGCCGGTAGGAACGAACAGAGCGGCTTCTTTGCCGACCTTCTCGGCGGCCAACTCCTCCAGGCGATTGATGGTAGGGTCCTCGCCGTACACATCGTCGCCGACCTCGGCGCGATACATCGCCTCGCGCATGGCGGGCGTGGGATGGGTGACGGTATCGCTGCGCAGATCAATCGCGTTGGCGGGGGCGAGCGCGCCCACCTGGGATTCGTAGGAGTCGGGATCGCTCTTCACGTCGTTTACCTCGTTGGTCTCAGGTCGTGTCTGGTCGGGTAGGGTCACGTCAGGCTTCGTCGCCACGCCAGCGGCTGGCGTCTGGCAGCGCCTGCTCGATGCCATGTGCGGCGAGCGCACGGCGGGCCATCAGGTCAATCATCTCCTCGGCGCTCTGTGGGCGCAGATAGAACTGCGGCATGGGCGGCACGATGCGCACGCCCAGCCGCGCCAGCGCCAGCAGGTTCTCCAGGTGGATGGCGGAGAGCGGCGTCTCGCGTGGGACGAGCGTGAGCGTGCGCCGCTCCTTGATGACGACGTCGGCGGCGCGCTCCAGCAGGTTGCTGGAACTGCCGTGTGCAATGGCCGAGACGGTGCGCATCGAACAAGGGATGACCAGCATGCCAGCGGTGCGAAAGCTGCCGCTCGACATCGGCGCGCGGAAGTCGTCGGGATTGAAGATGCGCGCGTGCAGGCGCGTCTTCCAGGCGTTGAGGTCATCCGCGAGCGTGCGGCCCACCTCATCCGGCCAGACCTGGCGGCACGCCTGGGTATAGGTGATGTGCATCGGCGCGCCCAGCTCACCCAGCACTTCGATGGCGCGAATGGCCAGCGCGGCGCCGCTCGATCCGCTGATGCCGATGATGATGGGCGGCTGGCGCGGCTGGTCGTCCGTCTCGCCTGACATGCCTGGCTCCCTCTCGCGATCCGCGCGCCCCGCGCCTTGACAGTGTACCGCGTGGCCCGCGACGATGACCAGCCCACGCCCCCGCGCCGGGCAATCAACCTCTCAGCGTGCTCTAACCCGCCCCTCAGAAGGCGCTCAGGCGCCGCCGCTATGCTAGATCGCAGTTATGAGGGAATGGACTGTTCACACGATCCCTCACCAGAGGAGGTACTACCGCATGAGTGGTTCGACATCGCGTTTCGCCTCGCGCTCTCTCTCGCAGCGTGCGGCCTGGCTGCTCGCGGCGTCCGCGTTGACGCTGGCGCTGGCGCTGGGCGGCTGCCGCGCTGGAGCGCGCAACGCCAACAATCCGCCGACAACCCAGCAGACGCAGCAGACCCAGGGCGGGTCTTCGAGCGCGACATCGGGCGCGACGACCGGCTCGTCGAACGCGTCCTCGCTTCAGCAACTCGAGAACATTGACAGCCAGGATCAGAGCGACTCGCAGCAACTCAATTCGGCGCAGGACAACGCTGGCGTGAACTACTCCAGCCAGGAAAACAATACGCTGCCCTGACGCTGGCTGGCAGCCTATGGCGATGGCTCGTAATGAGGTTTGGCGGCGTCTGACCACGACGTCCGTGATGGAATAGAGGAGCTACAAGGCGATGATACAAGTGATACGGCAGCGCGTGCGACGTGGCATGCGGCGCGGCGCGCGGATGGTGGCGATGAGCGGGGCGCTGGGCCTGCTGGCAGCGGGGTTAATCGTGCCACTCTCCGGGTTCGCCTCGGCGTCGTCGTCGCTGTGCGCGGCGAGCGACACGCAATGTGTCATCACATTCGGCAATGCGCGCATCGCGGAGCGCCAGTCAGCGCTCTCGACGCTGAACAGCCGCGTCAACACGGTCTTCAAGAATGGGCGCATCTCCAGCGCGGACAACTCAACGCTGGTCGGCGACATCTCGGCTAATGAGAGCGGGTTGACGACCCTCAAGGGCCAGCTCGATAGCGCGCCCGACGCCAAGACGGCCCGCGCGGACGTCAAGCTGATCTACACGCAGTTCCGCATCTTCGCGGTGGTGTTGCCGCGCGACTACCATGAGGTCTGGCTCGATATGCTCGTCCACGCGGATAACCGGCTGGTGGGCGTCGAGCCTGTCATCCAGGACGCCATCAATGGGGCGCCGTCGGGCGTACAGGACCAGGCCAATACGCTCTTCACCGATCTCAAGTCGCAGGTGTCGAACGCGCAGGGACAGACCCGGGCCGCTCAGAGCATCATCCCACAGCTCACCCCGGCCAACTTCAACGCCAACCCCACCAGCTACGTGACGACCTTCGGCTCCTACAAGACCGACATCCACTCGGCGGGCGCGGCAACGAAGCAGGCGATGTCTGACCTGCACCAGATCGTGCAGCTGCTGAAGTCGGCAGGCGCGGCCACGCCGACGGCGTAGTGCGCGAGGCCCCCACCCCCAACCCCTCCCCCGCTGCGGCGGGAGAGGGGCTTTTCGCGCTCAACCCTACATTGCGCTCGGTCGAGGGCCTGTTCGTGGTCAATCCTCATTTCGGTCAGTCGAAGGTGAGGTTTTGCTTGCGCGCCATGTAGCCCAGCTTGCCGATCAGGTTGTCAATCACTTCTTCCCAGACGTACTCGGAGGCGGTGCGGTAGGCTTCGGCGCGAATCTTCTCGCGCTCCTCAGGGTGCTGCTGGATGTGGGTAAGATAGCCGACGATCTCGTCGGGGTCCTCGGTCTCTAGCGCGACGGCGTTCTCGAAGGAGATGGCGTAGTCTTCGCCCGTGGACCCGGTGAAGGCGATGCCGCGCGCCGCCATCACCTCTAGCCCGACCAGGCCAAACGGCTCGTGGCCGCTGTTGGCCAGCGTGGCGTCGGCGGCGGCGTAGCACATGCGCACGAACTCCTCCGGCACGAAGAAGCGCAGGTTGTAGATGTCGGCCTCGCCCGCATCGCGCATCAGCTCGATGCACTGGCGCGAGGTGGGCCGCTTGGCTTCGATGTTGACGACGCGCAGACCAAGCTCATTGGCCCGGCGTAGCACCTCTCCACCGTGCGGCTCGATGCCGCCGCGAATGATCATCGAGACGCGCTTGCCGCTAGCCTTCATGCGCGCCACCGCCTCGACTGCCATCAGCCAGCGCTTGTCGGGATCGAAGCGCCCGATCTTGAAGAGGAACGTGCGGTCCGGGTCGCCGCGCCGCATCACCTCGCGCAGCTCCGTCACCGCCGCCGTGTCCACTGGGTCGAGGTAGCGGCGTGGGATGCCGTTAGGAATCGCGAGCGGGTTGACGCCATACTGCCACATGCGATGCTTCATGTAGCGGCTGACAGTCGTGATGGTCGCGGTGTAGCCCAGCCGTCCCCAGTTGATGCGGTGCAGCGACATTAGACTATTGCAGTTCCACATGATGAGCGCGCGATTGCGCACGCCATGCCAGTGCAGCACATCCGAGACGCGCGAGACGACCTCGGCCGTGTGCCAGTCTTCGCCGATCACGACGATGGCTTTGCCCTGCTCGATGGCGGGCTTGGCGATCTGCTCATAGACGTGGTAAGGCACTGTGTTGTTGTACTCGTTGAGCTTCTGTTCCTCGCCGTCGTAGACGCCATTGGGATAGTACTGGCTGATCCACTGCGCCCAGCGCTTGATGTGCAAGCGCCCGCCGATGCGATCTTCGACCGCGGCCTTGTTCGGGTCGCCGACGAAGATCAGGTGCGTATCGAAGCCGAGGGTGGCCAGCGCCTCAGTGAACTCGGCGACGCGCGTCCCAAGTCCGCCCGCCGTGGAGTAGACATCTGGCCCCTCGAAGCAGAGCGAGACGAAGACGGTATTCGCGGGCGAGATGCCGCGCGGGATGGCTGGCAGCGGTCGCGGCTCGGCGGGCGCGACTGGCTCCGGCATGCGCTGCTCCGCAAGCTGCTCGGCGGTCGGCGCGGATGCCCCGACCCGGGGCGCGCGTCGCCGGGGGGCTGGTGGCGTCGGCTGCTCGCTGGACGCTCTGTCGCCTGTGGCTGGCATGGCGCGGCGGCGCGGGGTGGGCGCGGCGATCGGCTGGGCGGGCGCGGGAGCCGGGCGCGGACGCGGCGCCCGCCGCGCGGGCGTCGAGGTCGTCGCGTCGGGAGCGCCCTGCGGCTGCGGCGTGGCGGGCTGCGGATCCTCGATAGGCATGGCTCTGTAGTGTCCTCTCATCCTCTAGAGCGCACGTTGATATTGGGATGATGGGCGCCGGGCGTGGGGCGATGTGGCGACGATGCCATCCGGGGCGTGGAGCGCTCTCGTGGCGCGCACAGTCGTGTGGAGATCATCGCTAGCTAAGACGCGCCTGGCCCCGCGCCAGTCACCAGCGTACACGTTCGGCGCGCGCTACGTCCAGGCGCATCACAGATGCCGACGACGCGCGATCCTGTTATACTGGCGTGGCGATGTGGTCAGATGGCGCACGGAAATGGCGAGCAGAGTGTTTATGAGGGACAAGGGCGCGCCACCGGCGCTCCAGGCGCCCGATCAGGCGATGGCCGCTGAGGCGCGCTGGAATCCGCGGCGCGTCGGGATGATCGCGCTGGGCGTGGCGCTGATGGCGCTCTGTGTCTGGTTCCACGCATGGCGGCTGGCCCAGACGCCCGGCTGGGATCCGCAGGAGGGCTATAACCTCGATCTCGCCTGGAACCTGTTGCACGGTCGGCTGCGGCTCTTCGCCCTCACGCAAGACTTCGCTCAGCATCCGCCGCTGTTCTATCTCCAGCTCGCGCTCAGCATCCGGCTGTTTGGCTACAACATGGTGGCCGTGCGGGCGCTGGCGGGCCTGTATGCCGCGCTGACCTGTGGCGCGCTGTTGCTGATCGGCGGGCGCATGCTGGGGGCGGGGGCGGCGCTGTGGGGCGCGGCGGCCTTTACCGTCGCGCCAGTCATGCTGACCAACACGCGCTGGGGCTATAGCTACAGCATGCTGGCGTTCGTCGGGCTGCTCTGTCTCTGGGCGACCTGGGAGGCGCTGGAGGCAAGCGATCAGCGAACCGCGCTGCGGTGGCTGTTGGCGGCGGCGACGCTGGCCGGGCTGGCGGCCTTCAGCGACTATGTCGGCGTGGCGTGGATCGCCTTTGTGGCGCTAGCGGCACTGCGACTGGGCTGGCGGCGCGCGCTGCTGGCGCTGGGAGTGGGCGTGGGGCTGCTGGCGCTGGGGCTGCTGGCGTGCCTGCTGGCCTCGCCGGGCGTCTTCATTGCCGATGTCTTCAGCACGGGTGGGCGTGCTGCCGGCGGCAACCCGATCGTGGCGGGCATCCTGCTGCTCTTCAACTATCAGCGGCTCGTCACCTACGACGCCTGGCTGCTGCTGGGACTGGTCGGGCTGTTCCTGATCCACCGGGCGAGGTCACGCAATCTGTTGCTTGGCGCCATGGCGCTGCTGGGGCTGGTGATCCTGAAGGTGCGAACGCTGGGGCCGAGCTTCCACACGGCGACGCCGCTGCTGCCGCTGCTGGCGCTGGGCGCGGGTGTGGCGCTGGCGGCGGGCGCGGGCAAGCTCTTCGCCTGGGCTGAGGAGTGGCTGGCGCCGCTGGATCGCTGGCTCGATCGCTGGCTGAGCGCGCGGGCGGCGCGGCGCTCAGCGGCGGGCGAGAAGATCGAGGATGTGGGCGCGAGCGGGCCGGCGCTGCTCTCGCGCTTCCTGATGGCGCTGCTGGTGTTCGTGGCGATTGGCTCGCCGGTGGCGCTGGCGGGCGCGAGCGACGCGGCGGGGCTGGCCGGAA
>JAICVT010000005.1 GCA_025935235.1 Ktedonobacterales bacterium
GCCGCGCCGCTCGATGTGGCGGCGGAGATGATGGGGCTGACGCTGCGGGTCGTCGGGCAGGCGCTCTTTGGCGCCGATGTGAGCGGCGACGTAGCGGCCGTTGACCGCTCCTTCACGACCGTCAACACCTTCATCACGCGCTCACTCTACGAGCCATACATCATGCTGCCCGGAGCGCCCGCGCGGGGCAAGCGCGGATTCCGTTCCGCGCGCCGCGAGCTGAATCAGATCATCCACCGGCTGATCGCCGAGCGCCAGCGCGACAACGGCGATCGCGGTGACTTCCTCTCGCTGCTGCTGCTGGCGCGCGACGCCGAGACCGGGGAGACTATGAGCGGCCAGCAGGCGCACGACGAGTGCCTGACCCTGCTACTGGCGGGACACGAGACGACCGCCGTAGCCCTCTCGTGGACTCTCTATCTGCTGGCGCGCCATCCCGAAGTCGCCGAGCGCCTGCAAGCCGAGTTGGCAACGGCGCTGGCGGGCCGCACGCCGACCATTGACGACCTACCCGCGCTGCCCTACACCCGCATGGTGATTGATGAGGCGCTGCGGCTGTATCCGCCCGCCTGGGCCATCATGCGGCGGGCAATAGATGACGATGAGCTTGGCCCCTACCACATCCCGGCGCGAACCAACGTCTTCATCAGCCCGTGGGCCATCCATCGCCACCCGGCCTACTGGGAGCAGCCCGAGGTGTTCGATCCAGAGCGCTTCTCGCCGCAGCGCGCGGCTGGACGGCCCCACTTCGCCTATCTGCCGTTTGGCGGCGGGCCGCGCCTGTGCATCGGCAATACCTTCGCGCTGACCGAGGCGCAGTTGATCCTGGCTACCATCGCCCAGCGTTACCAGTTCAGCCTGCGACCAGAGCAGCAGGTCGAGCCGCTGCCGCTCATCACGCTGCGCCCGCGCGGCGGCCTGCGCATGGCGGCGCGGTGACAGTAGCGCCTAATGCCGCTTGCATGGAGGCGTATACTACGCGCAGGATGCGAAACAGCGTATAATCTCTCGTGAGTGACCCGCGTCAGTGCGCCTGCGCTACCAGCGCGCCTGGGACGGATCACCCTTGCGGCTTTGGCCGCGCGAGTGAGACTCTCGCGTAGCACAATCGCGCCTGCGACAGCGCCGTCAGGTGGCAGCGATCCAGCGATGAGGCGGAGGGAGAGCGCGCTCAGCCAACGCGCCCCACATGGAGGGGCGGTCAGGCTGGCGCCCGTCTCCCAGCGCCCGCCGCGCCATTAACGCTCTTCAACCACCTCTCGCGCCTGGCGCTCGCATTGCGGCTTCGTTCTCCCTAGTTCTGCCGAGGAGTACGCCATGTACAGGGGTCAGTCGGGTCAGTGGTCCTGGCTGTTGCACCGCATCACCGGTCTGGGTGTGCTGCTGTTCCTGCTCGTCCACATCGTGGACATCACACTGATCGGGTTCGGGCCGACGATCTACAACGACGCCATCGCCATCTTCAGCACCGGAATCATCCGGCTCATCTCGCTGGCGCTGATCGCATCGCTGCTCTTCCACGCCTTCAACGGCGTCCGCATCATCCTGATTGACTTCTGGCCCTCGGGCTACAAATACCAGCAGGGGATGTTCATCGCCGTACTGGTACTCACCATCGTGCTGTTCATCCCGACGGCGGTCTACATCCTGGCCCCTGTCTTTGGCTCCTGTCCGCAGGGCAACTGCGCGAATCCCGCGCTCTAGCGCGCGGCTGGATCAGTCACGACGACACCCTAGCAGAAGCGAGACGATAGATGGCGACAGAGACGACCACCACGACCCCTCCGCGCACGCTCACGCGCTACGGCGCATATGCCAAGCCCGCCAAGGGCTCGACCGGATGGGAGACCTTCTCGTGGTATTTCTTCCGCATCAGCGGCGTAGCGCTGCTGGTGATCGCGCTGGCCCATGTCTTCATCATGCACGTCAGCAACGACGTGTCAGCGACGGTCTACGATTTCGTCGCCGCGCGCTACGCCAACCCGTTCTGGCGGGTCTATGATCTGGTGCTGCTGACCCTGGCGCTGCTCCACGGCCTGAACGGCCTGCGCATCGCCTGCGAGGATTACATCCAGTCGCGCGGCTGGCGGCTGGCGACGGTTTCGGCGTTGTTCTTCATCGCCCTCACCTTCTGGCTGATGGGCTCGATGACCATCATCATGTTCCAGCCCAACCACACGCTGGCGCAGTCCATCATGGGCCTGTTGGGTCGTTAGCGCTCGCCACACCGCGCGAGTCTTGAAAAGGCAATCGTATGAACTACCACAAGTTTGATGTGGTGATCGTCGGCTCCGGTGGCGCCGGGCTGATGTCGGCGATGCAGGTGGCCCACAGTGCCAGCATCGCCGTCGTCAGCAAGCTCTACCCGACCCGCTCCCACACGGGCGCCGCGCAGGGTGGCGTGGCGGCGGCCCTGGGCAACCTGGAAGAAGACCACTGGAAGTGGCACATGTATGACACCGTCAAAGGTGGCGACTACCTCACCGACCAGGACGCTGGCGCGATCCTGGCGCAGGAGGCCATCGAGGCGGTCTACGATCTGGAGCACTGGGGGCTGCCGTTCAACCGCACGCCCGATGGCAAGATTGATCAGCGGCGCTTTGGCGGCCACACGCACCACTTCGGTGAGGGGCCAGTGCGCCGCTCGTGCTACGCCGCCGACCGCACCGGCCACATGATCCTCCAGACGATGTACCAGCAGTCGGTCAAGAACCAGGTGCGCTTCTTCAACGAGTACATGATGCTCGACCTGCTCGTCAATGATGGGCAGGCGGTCGGCATCGTGGCGATCAACCTGCGCGATGGCGAGTTGCATGTTTTCCACGCCAAGGCGATTGTGCTGGCTACTGGCGGCTACGGTCGCGCCTGGCGCATCACCAGCAACGCGCTGGCCTGCACTGGCGACGGTATGGCGGTCGCCTACCGGCGCGGCATCCCGCTGGAAGATATGGAGATGTACCAGTTCCACCCGACCGGCCTCTATAAGGTGGGCATCCTGCTCTCCGAGGCGGCGCGCGGCGAGGGCGCCTATCTGCTCAACAGCGAGGGCGAGCGCTTCTGCATCCGCTACGCCCCGACGATGAAGGAGCTGGCCCCGCGCGACATGGTCTCGCGCTTCATCAATCAGGAGATCGCCGAGGGGCGCGGCATAGACGGCAAAGACTACGTTTACCTCTCGGTGGCGCACCTGGGCAAAGAGAAGATTGACGAGAAGCTGCCCGACATCACCGACTTCGCGCGCAACTATCTCGGCGTCGAGCCATACTACGAGCCGGTGCCCGTGCAGCCAACCGCGCACTACGCGATGGGCGGCATCCCCACCAACACCGAGGGCCAGGTGGTGATAGACGAGAACAACACCGTGCTGCCAGGTTTGTATGCCGCGGGCGAGGTGGCCTGCGTCTCGGTACATGGCGCCAACCGGCTCGGCACCAACTCACTGGTAGACCTGATCGTTTTCGGGCGGCGCGCTGGCAAGCACATCGCCAGCAAGTGGCTGCCCGAGGCCGAGTTCGGTGCGCTACCTGAGGACCCCGAGGCGCGCTCGCGCGAGCAGGTCGAGTCGCTGCTGACGCGCACTGGCGGCGAGACGCAAGACGCCATCCGCCAGGAGCTGCGCGATATGATGATGGATAAGGTCAGTGTAGTGCGCGATGAAAAGCGGCTGGCCGAAGCCACCGCGAAGCTGGTGGAGCTGAAAGAGCGCTACGCGAAGGTGCGGCTGATGGATCACTCACGCACCTTCAACACCGAGCTGATGGAAGTAATCGAGCTGGGCAACCTGCTGGATTGCTCCGAGGCGACCATCGCTGGGGCCGACGCGCGCAAAGAGAGCCGGGGCGCGCACTACCGGCCTGATTACGAAGCGCGCGACGACGTCAACTTCCTGCGCCACACGCTGGCTTACCAGTCCGCGACGGTCGGCCAGCCTGAGCTGAAGTACAAGCCCGTCGTCGTCACCGAGTTCCAGCCCAAAGAGCGCAAATACTAACAGAGAGGATACGGCCCCGTCATGGCGGGAGATAGCAGCAAGCGGCAGGTGCATATCAAGATTAAGCGCTTCCAGCCGGGCGAGCGGTCCGAGCCGTACTGGCAAGACTTCAAGCTCGAAGTGGAAGGCACTGATCGCCTGCTCGACGCGCTCAACAAGATCAAGTGGACCCAGGATGGCACACTGACGTTCCGGCGCTCGTGCGCCCACGGCGTCTGCGGCTCAGACGCGATGCGCGTCAACGGCCGCAATCGCCTGGCGTGCAAGCTGCTGATGGCCGACCTCGGCGCGCGCATCTCCGTCGAGCCGATGCTGGGCTTCCCCGTCGTGCGCGACCTGGTGGTGGATATGGACCCCTTCTTCCATAAATATGAGAAGGTAAAGCCCTATCTCATCAATGACGAGCCACCCCCGCGCACCGAGCGGCTCCAGTCGCCAGAGGAGCGCGCGCGCTACGACGAGACGACCAAGTGCATCCTGTGCGGCGCCTGCACCGGATCATGCCCATCGGTGTGGGCCAACGCCGAGTGGGTCGGTCCGGCCTCCATCGTCAACGCGCACCGCTTCATCTTCGACAGTCGCGACCGCGCGGGGGCTGAGCGCCTCAACATCCTGAGCGACCGCAATGGAGTGTGGCGCTGCCGCACGATCTTCAACTGCACGGAGGCCTGCCCGCGCGGCATCCACGTCACTGAGGCGATTGAAGAGGTCAAGCGCGCCATCATGTACGGCGGCGAGTAGCTAACCAACCGCCTGCCTGCCTTCTTCATGCGACGAGGGCCAGCAACGCCAGCAAAGCGCGTTGCTGGCCCTCGCGCCATGTCCGCGCGTCTCCAATGCCGACGCGGCTGGTGGAACCGCCCCACGCTGCCTATTGCCATCGGAGCATGCTTCCAGTATGATAGGTCGCACGTAGCGTGCGGCGTTGGCGCTCAGCCGTAATGCGCCTCGCACGCCGCGCATCGTATGCCCGCCTCTCCGAGTGAATCGCACTGATTCATTCACACGCGGCGAGTGGTCCTTTTCCACTCGCGAGTTACAGGATGCGTTCTCTTCGCGCGACCAGAGATTCGCGCGCCATGCGCCCGGCAGCGACGCCGGGCGACCTGAACACTAGAGAAGGTAAAAGCCATCCTCATGGGTAACAAGAAGCGCGCATGGCTGCTCGGCGCCAGTGGCCTTGGTGTCCTCTCACTCGTCATCGGCGCGGTCTTCATGCATGCGGGCGCGGCGGCGGCGGCCACCACCGGCAATTCAGCGCCGATCACCTACAACGCCAATCCGCCGATGAAGCTCTCGACGATTCATGCGACATCGCCGAGTGGCTTCCCCACCCCGCAACAGTGCGTCGCGGAATTCGGGCTTGCCTGCTACACGCCATCTGAGATTCGCCAGGCCTACAACGTGCCGGATTCAGCGACTGGCGCGGGCCAGACGATCGTGATTGTCGATGCCTACGGCAGCCCAACGGTTCAGAGCGACTTGCAGACATTTGACGCCGCGATGGGCTTGCCTGATCCGACGCTGAATATCTTCTATCCCGGCGGGTCGCCCACGTACAACCCGCTTCAGAACCATTCAGAAGAGGGCTGGGCGTCAGAGACAAGTCTCGATGTCCAGTGGTCGCATGCCCTCGCGCCGCTCGCCACAATTGATCTGGTCATCGCAGCGAATAATGCGGGCAATGTCCTCAACAACGCCGTGCAATACGCCGTCAGCAACCACTTGGGCAATGTGATGTCGCTCAGCTATGGGGCGCCAGAGGCGGCCATCGCGGGCGGTGGCAACAATTCGCAGTTGATGCAGTCGCACGCCAATTTCGTGGCAGCGCAGGCCGCTGGTATCAGCGTCTTCGTCTCCGCTGGCGACAACGGCGCGAGCGACGGCACGAGTGTCATCAGCGCGGATTATCCGGCGTCTGATCCGCTGGTGACGGCGGTAGGCGGCACGAATCTGTTCACGACCAGCAAGGGCGCCTATTCTAACGAGACGGTGTGGAACGACTCGAATCCGTCGCTCTGCCCATTTGGCTGTGTCTATGGCCCGTTCGGCGCCACCGGTGGCGCGCCCAGCGTGATCTTCAGCGCGCCGAGCTACCAGTCGGCGGTCTCCGGCAATAGCTCCCGCACGACTTCGGATGTCGCGTACAACGCGAGCGTCTACACCTCCGTGCTGGTCTACCTTGGCTTTGAGGGCGGAGACAACAACGGCTTCTACTTCTTTGGCGGCACCAGCGAAGGCGCGCCGCAGTGGGCGGGCATCACCGCCGATGCGGACCAGGCCGCTGGCCACGCGCTTGGCTTCCTCAACCCAACGCTCTACAGCATTGCGGCGAACAAGTCGAGCTACTCCAAAGACTTCCATGATGTCACGGTTGGTGACAACGGCTTCGGAAGCTCAGGCTTCTCGGCTGGCGCTGGCTACGACATCCCGACGGGGCTTGGCTCGCCCAACGTGGCGAACCTGATCCCCGATCTGATCAAGTAGCATCTCTCGCGACAATAGCACTGGCGAGTCATACGATGTCGGCAGAGCGTCCCATGCGGGGCGCTCTGTTGGCGTTTCGAGAGGTTTTCCTTCGGATTCCGGCTGAATTGTTGGAGTTCGGCGCCGTGGCCGTCTCCACCCGTACGCCAGCTCTAGAGGGACATGAGCGCCATCTACAGTGACTCAGCCGGAATTCGTCTGATGTATCTTTGAAGACACCCCTTCTCCATCGGCGTACAATCGACATACAATCGGCCGACATACAATCGGCGAGGCGATGCGACTATGGCCCGTTTCATCAGCGCCCGGTCGGCTGGGCGGGTTCGTTGAGCGGGTTCAGCGTGCGAACAGCACACCTTCGGGAGGCGCCCCGTAGTGATGTCGAGACGGTTGGGTCAGTTCCGACTATCTCTTGACGGCGCCGGACGGCGGCGCCGAGGGCGCGCAGGAGGTTCAGGAGGTTGATGATGAGCAGAGTCGTGCTGGATGTGTCGATGTCCCTGGACGGGTTTACGGTCGGACCAAACGTGCGGGAGGCAGAGCCGATGGGGGACGGCGGCGAACGCCTGCACGCGTGGATGTTCGGGGAAGGGGACGACAGCGAGATTGATGCTAGCGTGCGCACAATGGACGCGGTCGTGGGAGCCGCAGTCATCGGAAGGCGCACGTTCGATCTCGGCGTGGGTCCGTGGGGCGGCACGCCCTGGCCCGGTGTACCCAGCTTCGTGGTCACCCATCGAACGAGGCCAGACCTCCTCGGCGACAACGGCGGGACCTTCGCCTTCGGCGAGCTGGAGGCCGCGGTCCGGCGCGCCAAGCAGGCTGCGGGAGACAAGGATGTTCTGGTGTTAGGCGCCGATGTCGCCCGGCAGTTGCTCAGGGCGGGCCTGCTCGACGAGATACGCCTCCACCTCGTTCCGATCCTCTTGGGCGCGGGAACACCACTGTTCGATGGGGAGCAGGCCGACCTGATCCTGGAAGGAAAGCCCGTCACCGGGACTGTGACCCACCTACGCTTCCGCGTCGCACAGGCCTCAGACCGTATTTCAGGGGCTGGGTCATAGCCTTGCGTTGATTGCTGCGAAGCGGTGGGTGGTGGCGGGCGCCCAGGGAGCGCGTGGCGCGCATGTCGTACCGAGGGCCGCGCCACGGGGCGTTCTGACCCAGTTGATGCCGCACTCCACCGCACTTCTCGGGAAACGGCAAGGGTCAGGGCTATATTCTCAGACCGTTCAGAGCGCTGGCCCATCGGGGCGGCGCGCAAGCTCGGCCAGATGCTCCCAGCTATGCTCCAGAATGCGGCGCAGCGCCTTGCGCAGCGTGCGTGGGCCAGCGCTCAGCTCGCGCACGGCGGCGCGCTCGGCTGGCGTGGTCGCTCGCACGCGCGCCGCCACCAGCGCGGCGCTCTGGCGCAGCGCATCGGCCAGCGGTCGCTCGCCCCGCTCAGCGGCGCTAGCCAGCGCCGAGAAGCCCGGCGCACTCCCCAGCGCCGCAGCAAGATACGATCCCTGCGCGCCCAGCACATGCAGCAGGATCGCCCGGGCCACGCGGCCGCCACTACCCTGCACGGCGGTCAGCGCCGCCTCTGGCTGCGCCTCGGCCCAGTCGGCCAGCGCGCCGCAGAGCCACTGGCAGCGCAACAGATACGTCTCGATCTCATCGTCGCTGAGCGGCTCCAGGTCGGGGTCGAAGATGAGGTAGGGTGAGCCATTGCCGAGCCAGGCGCCCTCGGTAATGTGCTCCACGATGCGCGTCTCGAAGGGCGCGTCGGGACTGGGCAGGTCGCGCTCGCCGTGGCGCGCCAGGAAGCGCAGATAGGCGCGAATCGCCTCTGGGGTGGCCGCCAGCGCCGCATCGGTGGTCGAGCCGACAGCCACGCAGCCAAGCAGATCGAGCGCATGGACCATCGTCTTCTTGCGCTTTGGCCCCGATTCGAGATACAGCCCGTAGGTCGTCACAGGCACTGTGGTTGCTCCCGTACGAATCAAACATCCAATTGGCGCTGAGGCGGCGTGTGGAGGGCCGCCAGCCCGCCCGACGAGCGCGTTCGCCGAGAGGCTCGCCCGCGCAGCCCAACCATCCGCGGCATTCCGGGCATCCTGAGCGGTTTTAGTATAGCAGCCCGCGTCGCGCCAGGCCGCGGACGCCAGGAGGGCGCGCGATAGGCGAAGCGGCCGCATGGGAGCGATCCCGCGCCGCTGCACGACCGCGGACGGCGCGCCAGAGCGTTCTATCTGACTTCACGCGCCGAATCACTCCGAAACCGTTGTGACGAGGCGGCTCATGCGGCTGCTTATCGGGCGGCAGCCCGAAGAGCATCCGCAGCGCGCCGACACGCCTGATGAGCAGGTCATAGAAAGCGAGCGACGCGGCCAGCGCCAGCACGGTGATAATGCCGAATTTCAGCCAGATATTCAGGTCCAATCTCACGATCCACAGCCCGACGAATGAGAGAATGGGCATGTGGATGATGTAGACCGGATAGGCGGCGCGCGACAGATACTCGACGACCGGCGTCGTGAACTGGAGATAGCGCAGCGCCAGCCCCAGGATGCCCATCACCCACCACCACGAGCAGTAGCCGCGGATCAGCGCCACCATCAGCCCAGCAGGCGCGGGTGCGCCCGACGGCCACCAGGCAGGCGCGATGAAGGCGATCCACAGCCAGGCCCCCACGCCCAGCGCCAGCGCCGACCAGGCGTCACGCCGGATGCCGCTCAGCAGCCGATCATCCAGGTAGAGCAGATAGCCATAGAAGAAGAAGACCAGATAGGCCGCCACGCCAATCGCATTGGTAGCGAACGATGTCGCCAGTGAGGGAAATAGCCAGTCGCTCACGACGATGACAAGCTGGATGACCGCAAACGGCAGGCCCAGTAGCGCCAGCGGCGCGACGCCGTGGCTCGCGCCCGCCAGCCACCGCAGCGCCCGCTGGCCATGCGCGGTGCGCAGCGCGGCAGCGAAGGGCAGCGCCAGCGCTGAAAACGTCATCAGCGGCGGGATGAACCAGAGGTGACCGATCCATTCGGGGCCGGGCGGGAAGTGGCCCGCGAGGACGCCCACCAGCGTCAG
The DNA here is from genome assembly GCA_025935235.1 of Ktedonobacterales bacterium. Taxonomy (GTDB): domain Bacteria; phylum Chloroflexota; class Ktedonobacteria; order Ktedonobacterales; family JADMIN01; genus JAKAIY01. The sequence continues at coordinate 9,551 of JAICVT010000005.1, forward strand.
CAAGAAGCCCAGATAGAACGCTGGCAACGCGGGCGGCGTTGGAGCCGAGAGCTTCCCGATATAGATCTGCAGCGGCACGATCAGCAACATACCGAAGAGGAACGGGATCAACAGGCGCATCACCCGCTCATCGAGGAACTGCCTGGCGCTGCGCGCGGCCAGGGCGAAGCGAGACGCGCCACCCGCCACCAGAAACAACACGGGAATGCCCCAGATCGAGACAAACGAGGTCAGCGCATCCATGACCGCGCTCGACTGCGCGTTTCTGATGTAGTCGAACGAGCCGGTCGTGAAGATGATGGCGGTGTGGAACGGGATCAGTCCGAAAACCGCTGCGGTGCGCAGCCAGTCGAGTTCGTGTCGCCTGACTTTACCAGCGCCGTTGGCGGTAGATGTTGAGCGCATCGCAAGCGCCGAGGCGCGCATAACGCCTCCTGCCAGGCGTGTGTTGGCTGGCGGGCCACGCCGCTAGCTCGCGCCCTTGCGCCTGGACGTTCACTCCTCCATTGTCAGGCGCCAACCTCTCAGTGTCGGCACAGCGAGCGATACATCGCTCACGAGCGCATCACAGGTCAACGCCTATGCTACCAGTGGCAGCGTCGCCGCCAGCGTCCAGGCAAGCAGCAGCGCTTCGAGTGTCGCCATTAGCGCCACCGGATGCGCCAGCGTGCGCCGCGTCCACGCCGAGGCGCCGACGAGCGCGAACACGATGATGGCGAAGATTGGCAGCAGAATGCCGAGATAGGAGAGGCGCCCGAAATTCATCGCGATGGTCGCCACCAGCGCGAGCAAGACCAGCAGGCTGGCGCCCAGATCGGCCAGCGCAGGCCGCCGAAGCCGAGGCGCCACGGCGCGCAGCAGAGAGCGCAGCCCAACGAAGAACGGCCATAACATGCAGGCATAGACAACGGCGCGCCACAGCCGCTGAGGATCGAGCGCCAGGCTCTCCCACGCATAGGTGGAGAGCGCGCCAAGCGTCATCATCAGGAAGAGCGTCACGACCAGTGCCAGCAGCCCTTGCAGCAGCGCTTCGCGCCGTGAGGGGAGCGTGAGCGCGGCGCGCAGTCGTGGAATCCGCCAAAGCGCCACACCAAGCGCCGCCCCGGCCATCAGGAAGAAGATCGCTACATCCGCCGAGACCTGCTGGCGCAGAAAGGTGAAGGGGAAGGGATCTGCCGCCCAGAAGCTGGATGGTAGCGCGACACGCAACCCCAGCAGCGCCAGCCCCAGCGTGGCCGCCAGCGCGCCGAATCCCAGCAGCGCGGGCGCTCCCAGCACTGGGGCGCCGTCCGCTCCGGCGGGCAGCGGCTGTGGCGATTGCTCGGCAGGCCGCAGCCGGAATCCCAGCGCCAGTAGGCGAATCAGAACGCCAGCGGCCAGCAGCGCCGCGATGAACCCCGCCAGCATCCAGTGCAGCCGCACGTCAGCGTCAACCGGTTTCTGGCCGATGCGCGGATCGACCGTCTGTCCCAGCCACTGGATGACGATGTCGTGTGTCGAGGCCGCGGTGACGATAGAGATGTGATCGAGCCCTGGCAGGATGACGCGCTTGCGCTGATCAGCGGTCGCGGTTCGACAGGCATAGACCGCGCTCCGAACCGCGTTCGCGGCGATATCGCAGGCCGCGGCGATCGAGTCGCGCGAAATGTCGTTGATGCCGGGCAGATCAAACTGGCCCGAGAGCACCAGCAGATTGCGCGGCGTGGTCAGGCTGGGCTTGTCTTTCAGGATGCCCGCCACCAGCACCGTCGCCTGCAGACTCGACATCGTGGGATGCCGCAGCGCATACTCGCCGACCGCGATCGTTCCGAGTGAATAGCCCAGTAAGACGAGTTTGGTTCTCGGCGGAGCGTGCGCCAGAGCGAAATCAACGACCTCGCTCAGCGTGCTGACGAGCTGGGCGACCACGCCGCTGTGCGTTGCGCCTCCGTAGACATCCGGTGAGGCGCCGTGACCCGGAAAGTCGAAAGTATAGACGGTGACGCCCTGCTTCGCCAGGTCGGTAGCGAACGAGGACATGATTTCTTTGCTGGCGGCATATCCGTGCGCGAGGACGGCGACTACCGGCGTCTGCGCGCTTGCTGGCGGGGTGAAGCGCAGCACGGGCGTGGGGATCGGCGCGTGCAGCATGAAGGTGTCACGTCGCACGCCACCCCCATAGACGCTGGTCTGCGCGGTGGCGACCAGGAACGCCAGCAGCAGCGCGACAAACAGCGCGCCCTGCGCAATGGCGGGACCGCGCCAGTTGCGCCGCAACCAATCGGCGACCTTACTTCGCCAGAGTACACGAACGGGCAGAGCAGACATGCGGGAATCTCTTTCACCGATGGTCGGGCACGCGGCTGCGAATCTGAGAATCAATATGACATCATGCTGGCGGGTGTCATCGCTGAGGCGGGTGCAGACACTCTCAATGTGGCCCGTGCGGCGCGAGGAGGCAAGTCTGTGTCACCGCATGCGCAGTTTACCGTGCTGGCGCTCCTCGGATGCGCGCTCACCGCGCCCGCGCTCATCGCCGCCTGGCGGCTGCGGCTGGCCGACCGCTGCCTGGCGTCCGTGTTCTATCTGGTGGGCTTCGGACTGATCGGCGCTACCCTCGCGCTCGATCCAATCCTCCAGCCGCCGCTCTTCTTTCACGGCTTCGTCCCAGGAATCGGTATCGGCGCGGTGGCGATTGCGCTGGCGCTGGTCGCGCTGGCGCGCCGTCGCACACGAGTCTACGATTGAACGACGCGATCCGGCGCCCGATGCGGAGGCAACTGCATCGTGGCGCGAGGTGATTGGCGGTCAGCGAGGGAGCAGGGCGCATGGTAGCTGTGCAACTGACGATCACAACACTCTGTGCGCTGGCGTTGCTGGGTCTGGCCCCCGCGCTGCGTCGCGCGTGGCTGCGCGCTGCGCGACATGCGTGGCTCTGCGCAGCCTGCGCGGTCTGCTCCGCGGCGCTGCTGGCGCCGTCGTCGCTGGCGCTGGCGCTCCGCGCGGATCGCTCGGACACCGGACGTTTTCTGATGGGTATCGGTGTGGGAATCGCTGTCGGCCTGGCGCTTGGCTGTGTCGCGCTGCTGACGGCAGACCGCGTAGCAGCGAAGTGAGCGCACAGCGCTGGCGGGACGGGCGCTCAGGCTGGTCTCATCTGCCAGTCACGGCGATGAGTGGCGCGACAAGGGCGCGCTTGGCTCGCGCAGCCAGAGGAAGGCCCGCGCGGGCTACATCGTTTTCTCAACCGCTTCCAGCAAATGATCCTGGCAGGCGTCCAGATCAAGCTCCCGGCGCAGGGCCGCGCCGAAGTCCGCGACGGTGGCGGCGGCGTTGTACTTCGTGCGGTAGAAGCGCCGGTCTATCGTCGCCTGAATCACTCGCCGCAGCGGCTGGAAGAGCGCGGCGACCACCAGTGTCGTCACGACTACCATCGGCGCCGACGTATCTCTCGAGTGGCCGACGAACTGGTTGAGCGCGCTCTGGACGCCGACAACCCCCAACAGATAGATGCCCGCCAGACCAAATGCTATCCACTTCGTTTGCTGGCGCTCGACCGGCGTCGAGACGCGCACGTAGCGATAGATGAGGCAGAAGATGGCGCATCCATAGAACACTGGATATCCGAGGACGAGCGCACTTTGTTGCGCGTCTGGCAGCAGATGGGCGGGGAGATACCAGAGCACCCAGACGACCTGGAGCGCGAACCACCACTGGGGATGGGTCCGCGAGACGCGCGCGGAGACGTGCGAATGTGCCACATCCGCTCTCTCGATCCACCGCTGGCGCCGCCCTGCGCGCCATCAACGACGCGCGCAGGCGGCAAGTCCCCTCACTGCGCGTACGTATATGCTGGTGGGCGTCCCAATATCGTTACTGCGTACGGCGCGCGACTTTCAGGCAAGCGTATTTCCGCACGGTTCGTATGTGCTGCGTTCGTGTCAGGTATCGCCGCCTGATTCGCCAGAGCCGACAGATTTGGCAGATTCTCCGCTCAAGCGGCGCGCGCAGATCGCCAGCGCATCGTCGAGCGCTTCTTCGTGGCCGAGCCGCGCGCCCGCTCGCCACTGTTGGCGAAAGACGTCTTTCCCCAGCGCCAGCAGCGCGGCGGCCAGCGCCTGCTCGACCACCTCGCGCTCCGCAGCCGGGGCGGGTGCGCCAACACGCTCGCGTAGCGCCCCAGCGGCGGCCAGCAGCCGCGTCGTCTCCACATGGCGCTCCTCTCCGGAGAGCGTGGCGGCGTAGCCCTCCAGACACCACGCGCTGAAGCGGGGGCTGGCGAAGTCGCGAAAGAGCCGCAGCGCGCTCTGAAAGCGCCGGGTCGCAAGCGTGTAGCGCTGCATCTGCGTTGCCGTGCGCCCCAGCAGCGTCGCCATATGCGCGACATCCCACTGGTTGTCGCTCGCCTCGGCGTCGGCCAGCGCTCGCTCCAGCAGGGTGACCGCGCGCGCCAGACTCCCTTGCAGCGCGACGATCTCCGCCAGCTTGGAGAGCGCTCGGTAGCGCTGGGCGCTGGTATCGGAGGCGGGCATGCGTTCGTAGCTGGCGGTAAAGGCGCTAGCCGCCTCGTCGTAGCGCCCGAGCGCCTGCGTAATCATGCCAAGCGTCATCAGGGCGTTGCTGGCCACATAGGCGTCGTCGAGCTGCTCGGCGAGCGCCACCGCTTGCGCCGCGCTGGCCTCGGCGCGCTCATACGCGCCGGCCCCCAGCAGCGTGCGGGCATACGCGTACAGCCGCTCCACTCGCAGCGCCAGCGGCGCGGCGCCTACTCCTGTCGCCTGGGCGCGCGCATCCAGCGCCAGCATCCGCTCCTCCCAGGCCACCGCCTCGCTCGTCTGCCCGATCGCATCCCAGAGCCGCCCGAAGCCCGCCAGACGCAGCCCAAGCGCGGCCTCCTCCGCCGCTTCGGTCCACTCCAGCGCCGCGCGCGCGTTGGCCAGCTCCGCGACAACGTCCAGCCGGGACGCCCGATCGGGAGCGCGTAAGGTTGGCCCATCGCGCGAGACAATATCCGCTATCCGCGCGAAGTAGTGCGCGTGCCGCTCGCCGCGCAGGCGCTCCTCGCCCGCCTCGCGCAGGCGCCCGCGCGCAAACTCGCGCAGCAGATCGAGCTGCGAGAAGCGCAGCGCGCCGTCGGGAGTATGGCGCGCCTGAATCACGCTGGCGTCGATCAGATCGGCCAGCATCCGCGCGTCGTCCGGGTCGTCCGCGTCGTCATCGCTACAGACGGCATACGCCGCCTCCAACGTCCAGCCGCCCGCGAAGACGCTCAAGCCGCGAAACCAGCGCTGCTGCCGCTCACCGAGCAGTTCGTAACTCCAGGCGATGGCGCCTGCCATTGTCTGCTGGCGCGCGGGCAGATCGCGCATGCGACCAACGAGCAGCGGCAGGCGCTGGGACAGTCGCGCCCGCAGGTCAGCGGCGGAGAGTGCGCTCATCTGCGCCGCCGCCAGCTCGATGGCCAGCGGCAGATGATCGAGCTGGGCGCAGATCGCCGCCACCTCGGCGGCGTCCAACGCGCGATCGGGCTGCGCCGCACGGACGCGCTCGCGGAACAACTCAGCGGCGAACCCCGCCTCCAGCGGCGAGACGGGTAGCCGCTGCTCCGCGCGCAGGCGCAGCGCGACTCGGCTGGTCGCCAGCAGGCAGAGGCGCGGGCAGCGCTCCAGCAGGCGGGCGAGTTGCGGCGCGAGCTGTGGTGTGGCGTCCAGCAGGTGCTCGCAGTTGTCCAGCACGAGCAGTATCTGGCGCGCGCCGAGGAATGCCAGCGCCCGCTCGTCGGCGGGCGTTCCCGATTGCTCGCGCAGCCCCAGCGCCGCGCACAGCGCGCCAGGGAAGAGCGCCGGGTCGCGGATCGGCGCGAGATCAACGAATACGACGCCATCGGGGAAGGCATCGGTCAAATCCTGTGCGATTTGCAGCCCCAGCCGCGTCTTGCCGACCCCGCCCGGCCCGGTCAACGTAAGCAGCCGCACGCCGCGCTCCAGCAGCGCCTCGCGCGCCTGCCCGCGCTCGCGCTCGCGACCGAGCGTGGCGGTTAGCGCGCTGGGTGGCGCGATATAGCTGGATGGCAGCGCCTGACTGCTAGCGCGCGGTGGGTCGCGCAAATTGGGGCGCGCGGCGGCCAGCAGTGTCGCCCGCTGCTCAAGCGAAAGGGCGAGCGCCGTGGCGAGCAGCTCGATGGTGCTGGCGCGCGGGGCGCGGTGCAGCCCGCGCTCCAGATCGGAGATCGCGCGCACGCTCAGGCCAGCGCGCTCGGCGAGCGCTTCTTGCGAGAGGCCCGTCGCTAACCGGTAGCGCTTGAGCATGGCGCTCAGGGTGGTCTGCTGTGCCATGTCTGTTTCCCACGGCGTCCGCGCGGCCCGCCCCACACAGCCGCGCCATTCCTGGTATCCACGGAGTCCCAGGCCCCCTCAGTATAGCAGCCCGCGCTGCGAGGATGTGGGTGCGCGAAGATGTGGGCAAAAGGTGGGCAAAAGGTGTGGCGTGGCGGCTGGGCTTGACATATTCTACCAGCAGCGTCGGCAAAGTGGCATCGGCTCAAAAGTCGGCTCAGCACCGACGTCAGGTGGAATCTCTCCGACGAGGGCAACGGGGAAAGGAGCAATCTATGCGCGCGACACAGTTGTGTGAGCTGAATCTCACGCAGGCGAGTGGGATGTTGGTCCAGCCGTATGGCAGCGAAGAGGGGACGGTCTTTGGCCACGGCGATGGCGTGGTCGAGGGCGAGCGGCTGCGCGGCTCGGCGGTCTGGTTCAATTTCGCCCACCGGCGCAGCGACGCGACGATGCAGCCGCATATCCGCGGGGTCATCACCACGCACGATGGCGCTGCGATCCTGTTCGAGCTGCAAGGCCGCGTGCGCTGGGTCGCCAACCCGGATGGCCCACTCGGCGATCAACTGATGCGTGCGACCTTCGAGACCAGCGACGAGCGCTATCGCTGGATCAACGAGGCCTTCTGCGTCTTTGAGGGCAAGATACGCTTGCCACCACCCGGCGTCGAGGGCGGCCCGGTGCGCATCGGCAGCGCGCACGTCTACCTGTGCGCCAACGAGCTGTTCTAGCCGCCTGCGGGCGCGCATAGCGAGGAGGGGGAGCGCAATGATTCTGATTGTTGGAGCCAGCGGTCGCCTGGGCGGCATTGTCGCGCGGCGGCTGCTCGCGGATGGACAGGCTGTCCGCGCGATGAGCCGCGCGCCAGAGAAACTGGCGGCGTTATCCGGCGCGGGCGCTGAGGTGATGGTAGGCGACCTGCGCGATCCCGACTCACTGCGGCGCGCCTGCCACGGCGCGGACGCTATTCTGAGCGCCGCGCATGCCTTCGATGGCAAGGGCGCCAACTCGCCACGCACGGTGGATGACCAGGGCGCGCGCCAGTTGATCGAGGCGGCGCGAGACGAGGGCGTGAGCCAGTTCGTCCTGATGTCTATTCAGGGCGTGCGCGCCGACCATCCAGTGGGTCTCTTCCGCGCCAAGTTTCGCGCAGAGCAGGCGCTGAAAGCCTCCGGTCTGAGCGCGACCATCCTGCGCCCCAGCGCCTTCATGGAACTGTGGCTGAGCATCGTTGCCGAGCCGATGCTGAAGCAGGGCAAAGCGCTGATCTTCGGCCGGGGCGAGAATCCCATCAACTTCGTCTCAGTCGAAGACGTGGCGCGGTTCGCGCTGATCGGCCTGCGCGATCCACAGGCGCGTGGACTCACCATCGAGGTGGGGAGCCCGGAGAATCGCTCGCTGACCCAGATGGTTTCGCTCATCGAGCGGGTGACGGGCAAGAACGTTGCGCGCCAACACATCCCGCTGCCCGCGCTGCGCGTGATGTCTGTGCTAGCGCGCCCGTTCAATCCAGCGTTCGCGCGGCAGGCGGGGGCCGCGGCCTACATGGATACGCACGACATGACCTTCGACCCGACAGCGACGCTGCGCCGCTTTCCTGGCGCGCCACGAAGCATAGAGGAGGTCGCGCGCGACCTCTTTGGCGCCGCGACGGTCGCGTGATCGTGGCGTGACCGCGGAGTGAAGCGAAAAACCGGACGCCAGCATACGAGCCGAGGCGCTAACCAGAACAAGCCAGCGCCTCGGCTCATGTGAAGGATGACAGGGTGCCGGCGAAGGGATTCGAACCCTTAACCCCATACGGGGAGCAGTTTTTGAGACTGCCGCGTATACCGTTCCGCCACGCCGGCCTGTGCGTAGCAGCCACAGTGTACGCGATGGGCGCGGGGCGCCGCAAGCCAGCGCATCCGGCGACGCCTGTCGCCATTCGCCGCGCGCCTAGTACTATCCGGCGAGGGCGCGGGACGAGATTCATGGCGGTCGAGCGACGATTTCCGCGCCGCGCGGCCAGATTCGCCGCCGATGGACTGGCGGCTCGCACTTGTCTGCCGCTTGGCCCTCGCCTACAATACCCCTATCCCCAGGGCGCCCGGCACGCATCCGGGTTTTCCCCGTTAACTACAGGTGACACTCCGATCACTCTGGATGCGCCAGCCGACGAGGCTTCGCGTGACCCGTGAGCGACCAGACTCATAGCGTTGATGAGAAGAAGGAGGCGCGCGTCTCACAATGCGCTCCATGCGGGACGCAACAGCTTCGAGTGAGCCACGCGCGACGAGAATGACTATGCAACGATCGCCAGATCCACGACGCGGCGCCACATCTCGGCCCATCACCTCGCCCCTGGCCGGATCGCGCCAGCAGGTCGCCGAGAGTGGCCGCGCGATGACCAGCGGGCCGCTGGGACGGTCGGTGATGAGCGGCCCGCTCGCCCGGTCTATGACCAGCGGCCCGCTCTCGCAGCCGTTGCGCGGGCCGCTCTCGCAGCCTCAGCCCGGCACGCTCTCGCAGCCCAACCGCCTGCAACTCTCCGCGCTGATCGAGGATCGCATTCGCGGCAAGCGTGTGCGCGAGGGGCAGCGGGCGTGGCTCGTCACCACGGTAACACTGGCGCAGGCGCTCATCACGCTGATGATCGTGCCGGGCTATCTCTTCCCAACGCCCAATCTGCCGGTGCTGCTGACGCTGGGGGTCGCGCTGCTCTTCTATCTCACTGCCTTCATCTTCAATCGTGTGCGCCACGAGTTGCGCGTCGCCGTCTACATGCTTGTCGGCGGGGGCGCGCTGGCCACGGCGGCGCTGGTCTTCGTCACCGCGCTGCTGACGGACAACGCCACCCACACCGCGCAAGCGACGCTGCTCTTCTTGCCACTCGTGCTGGAAGCTGGCCTGTTCCTGACACCTGAACTCACGCTCTATGTGGCCTCCGCCTCGGCGGTGGTCACCGCCAGCGCTATTTTGCTCGCGCTGGCGCTGGGAGCCGACTCCACAAGCCAATTGAGCGAAGCCTATCTCGTGATGGTCTACTCGCTCGGGCTGGACACCTTCATCGGCTATCTGGCGTGGCGGCTGGCGCAGTTCATCTATGAGACGGTCAAGAACGCGCAGGCTGACGACGACCTGCGGTTCGCGCAGGCCCGCCTCTCCGCCGCCGAGCGACAGATGAGCGAGCAGCATCGCCAGCTCACGCAGGATGTCGCCGCCATCCAGCTCGCCGTCTCCAGCGCGCTGGCGCACGAGTACGAGTCGCACATCGAGATTTCCGACGGGGATCTGGCGCCGCTGGCCGATAGCCTGAACCTGCTCGTGAAGCAACTGCGCTCCACCAACGAGCTTGAGCGGCGACTGCAGGATGTTGACGCGCAGGCCGTGCGGATGGCCGAGATGGCAGGTCGCCTGGCGACGGGCGACGCTCCCGCGCCCGGCATGGAGGGGTCAACCGACACCGCGCTGTTTGCCGTGCGCGCGGCGCTGAGCCAGGCGCACGCCCTGAGCGCACAGCGACAGGCGCGTCTGCAAGAGATCGCGGCGGAGATGACCAGCCTGATTGGCGGCGTGCGCGGTGAGCTTGCCGATTCGGGCGCCGCCTCGGCGCAGGCGCAGCAGATCGCCGGTCAACTCGTCGCGCTGGTCGCTGCGCTCAACCAGACCGCGACCCGCCAGAACGACCTGGTGGCGCAGGCGCGACGCGGGCTGGCGCTCGTGCTGCCGCCCGAGCTGACCCAGGATGCCCGAGCGGACAGCTCGCTGCTGGAGCCGCCCGCGCGCGACCTCGAAGCCACTGGCGATCTGATCGGCCTCGGCCAGGACCTGGGCATTATGAATCGCTATACGAGCGAGTTTGACGTTCTCACACCCCTCGACCACGATGCGGCGGGCATCCCGCCGATGACGCCGCCGCCGATGACGCCGCCGCCGACGCTCCAGGCGCTTGGCTCCCCGTCCAATGCGAGCGCCGAGTCCATGTCCGAGCCAGCAGCCGAGCCGGGCGCCTTGCCCGCAAGCCTGGCCGATGTGTGGCTGGCGCTCGGCTTGCTGCAACAGCAGACTACCGAAGAAACTCGCGCGGTCGCGGGATTTGTCCATGACATCGGCGTGTTGAGCAGGCAGGTACGGCTGACAAGCGCGGGCATTGACCGCGCTGTCGCGGGGATAGACTCCATCGAGGTTGGCGCCGAGCAGGTTCAGCAGGTGACCAGCCCATCCAGTGGCACAGGCGAGCTGGTTGGCAGCGACCTGGCGGCGTTCGCGCGACCCGCGCCGCCGAGCGCCCCACGACGCGCGCCGCAAGTGACCCATCCGCTCGACCCAGAGTCACAGCTGGCGCGCGAGCTGGATGCCCAGGCGCCCGCACAGGAATACACGCCCGATGTCGCGCCCGGTTCACTGCGCGTCGCCGATCTTCTCGGCCCGGAGGCCTTCGGCGGCGCGAGCGGTCCATCCACTCCAGGCGCATCCGCCGCTGGCTCATCACCCGCGTGGCAGTCTGGCGCTGCGCCAGCGAGCGAGGACGAACCCTGGCGAGACGCATAGCCCAGCGGTGCGCAAGGGCGGCTGCTGAGCGGCGCGCTCGGCAAGTCTTCTCTTGACCCACGGGCGGGCCTGTGCTACGCTGACCGCAATCATGCGTTCGGTCTTGTAGAGACGCCTGCCTGCGCGGCGCCTCATCCAGCCAGAGCGCAGGCCCCGCTAAGTGGAGGATTACGATGGCAGAGCAGCAACCCGCAAGTGAAAAGGAGTTGCTCCGGCTTCAGATTCAGGCGTACGAGTTCTATGCCGGCCTGATTGATCGCGCCGTCGCCAACAGCGCGCAGACGATCATGCCGAAGTGGGACGAGCAGCGCGCGATAGAGTACAAACAGCTCGCCGATCAACTGCGCGAGCGTCTGGCCGAGTTAGAGCGCGAAGAAGCGTCAGAGACCGCCGCGCGGACAGAGCCGATGGGCGCTCCAGTCAACTGAGCGACACTGCGCGTTGCGCTGAGCGGCGCTTGACACATATGCTAATGTAGGCTCCGTGGATTGCTCTTGGTGGCCCTCGCTGGCGTTGACCGGCGCGGTGATGGGATGACGGGCGCCAGAGCAGCGACGTGACGCCAGATCATCGGGTGTTCCGCACTCGGCGCGTCACAACTGCTGACAAAAAGGAACCGTGCGCGAATGGCCGTCACATTGTAGCGCTGACTGATACTACTGTCTGTAAGAGGATCGTCACCGAGCGCGATTTTGTGGCTCTGTCACAGAGGACAGCACACTCCGGGCGCTCGCGAACGTGGTCTACGCGCGGCATGTTGAGTCGCGCAGGGAGTGTGCCGATGGCTTCCCGATTCACCCCGACGACACGGCTTAGTAACGTCATCCAGATGGTGACACTCTCGAAGCAGAGCGGCATTTTGCGCACGACCCGTGGAAACGGACCACAGCGCGAGCTTGGGCAGATACGGTTTATCGCTGGCGAACCTGTCTCGGCGCTGCTTGGTTCCCTGACAGGCGGCACGGCCCTGGCGGCGCTCTCGAACTGGGGCGAGTGCATGTACATGTTCGATGAGGTAGCAGGGGAAGTTGACCAGCAAAACTACCCCTCCCTCCCAGCGCAGCAGTCGCCCTCCTATGCGCCAGCCAGCCCGCCGCCGATGTCTGGTTCTTCGTGGCCTTCCTACGGCTATCCATCCACGAATTCGCTTGGCCCCCTTTCACCTCTGCCCGACTTCAGCTCCCCGGGCGACATCTCCTCACCAGGGTACTTCGATAGCGACCCGTCGGGCTATTCCGCCTATGGCTATCAGAGCGGCGCGGATCCCTACTACCACCCGGCAGGCGCGGCAGGCTATAGCCCAACCACCACAGCTACACCGCCGTTGCGGCCAGATCAGCTGAACTCGCGACCCCGCAGGACATCGCTCTCTGAGCAGGTGGATCAGCTCCCGCTGGATCGTCGCGAGCGCATGGTGCTGCTGTTGGTGGATGGCCAGCGGACGGTCTCCGACCTCGTCAAGCTGACCCGTCGCAGTGACGCCGAGCTGTACTCGGTACTCAATCACTTGCGCATCCTAGGACTCGTGCTGCTCTAATGAGACGTGACAGCGCTTATACGTTACAATAGAGTGACTACCGCGCGGGGCCGCGACGCACTGCGTGCGCCAACCTGTGGTTGTCATTCGTAGCCATTCGTAGCCTTCCGCTGCCAATCGTTCTTGCCGTGCGCGTCATCGCGGGCAAGGCCACCACGCCGAGGCGGCGAGCCACTGTATTGCTGTGAGCATCCTGGTCGTCCGGTTCGGCTGAGCCCAGACGAGCGGAGGAGGACGAGTCATTATGGGTCAAAGTCGGTTGCGTCTGGGTATTCGAGCGCAACTTACCCTCACGTTGCTGCTTGGCGCCTTGCTCAGTACGGGCGCGACGCTCTTCATCGCGAACAACGCGATCCAGCAATACGCGCTGCAACAGACGCACACGCAAGAGCAACAGAACATGAAGATTGCCTTGCTCGTCTTGCAGACGCAGTATGGTCAGTACATCTCGATCTCGTCAGATAATCAGCTCGTCGCCGACTCCCCCACCACTGGCAAGGATCTCAGCGCCTATGCCAACCCCAGCAGCGATTTCGGGCGGTTCGCGCTGAATAATGACGTGGACTATGTGGATCAGGTTCAGCAACTGCTTGGTGGCTTTGTCAGCGTGTATCAGTGCGCCAACGCGGTCGGCCCGACCGGCTCGTGCAAGCGCATCTCGACCACCCTGCACTCGAGTACACCCAGCGCCACGGGCGCTGTGCAGCGTTCGACTGGCGCCGCGCTTGAGCAGGATCCCACGCAGCACATGGCGCTCAGCAGCGCCAGTCCACAAGAGTGGCTGGGTGTTGTCTCCTTGTCTGGCGAGCAGTACTATACCGACTACTATCCGCTGCTCAATCCGCAGCAGCGCACCATCGGCGTGCTGGCGGTGGGCGTGCCGCTCGATACCGTGACCGCTTTCCAGCGCTCCACCTCGATTCAGTTGCTGCTGCTCGGCCTGATCATTATGATCGCTGGCGTGATCTTCGCCCTGCTCTTCGGCGCGACAATCATCACTACGCTACAAAACGTCGCGCGCCAGGTTATCACCGCGTCGGAGCGCATCGGCGCCATCGCCGCGCAGCAGGCGGGCGGCTCGCAGCAACAGGTGTGGGCTGTCAACTCGATCAACAAGGCGCTGCAGAACTTCGCCGAGACGACCCGCGACATCTCGCATCGCACCGATCAGTTGGCGCAGATGGGTAATCAGGTCATCCAGAAGCGCGCCGAGATCTCGCCAATGCAGATTGACTCGATCCTGGCGTATATCACCCGCTCGGTGCGCGACATCAGCGCGGCGAGCCGACAGGAAGCCCAGCAATACGACCGTATGACCAGCGCCATGCAGGCGGTTATCGAGATCGCCGAGCAGGTCGCCACCAGCTCCGCCGATGCCACCGACAGCGCTCAGCGCCTCGACGAAGTGATCGAGGATTTGCAGCGCATCGTGGGCGTGCAGCGCATCCGCCCGGCGGCGCAAGAGCAGCCAATGGCCGAGATGGAGCCAGCGATGGCCGGAGCGATGGGTGGCGTTGGCCAGATTATGTCGCAGCCGTCTATGGGTCAGATGGCGGCCTTCAATCCGATGAGCCCGATGGGCCAGATGGGCCCGATGGGCCAGATGAGCGGCGGCATGGGTCAGATGGGTCAGATGGGTCAGATGGGTCAGTACGGCCCGATGGGCCAGCGCGGCATGATGGGCGCCCGCAGCGACCAGAACATGCGTTATGGCGGCCAAAACATGGGCCGCATGCCAGGCACCGCTGGCGATATGACCGGCGCGGGTATGGGCCAGATGGGCCAGATGGGCGGCGGCATGTATGGCCGACCAAACGGCGCGCCCTCCTCTGGCTCACTGGGGCGCATGGGCCAGATGGGCGGCATGAATGGCATGAACGGCATGAATGGCATGGGCGGCACAGGCGGATTCGGGCAGCGCGGCCAGATGGGCGGCCAGATGGGCGGCCAGATGGGCGGCATGGGGCCGATGAACGGCATGCGCGGTTCCGACCAGCTTCCGCCGCTGGGGCCTGCCAACCGCCCGATGGATAACTACGGCATGATGAACCCGGTTAGCGGCCCGATGGACGGCGGTCCATTCGGCGGTCGGCGCTCGTTCGGGGGCGACCAGGGCGGCGAGATGAGTATGCCGATGCCCCCGCTGCCAGACTTCCCGACGGATGGCGCCTATGGGCAGGGGCGACCCGATATGTCGGCGCCGCCTGTAGCTCGCACGCGCGGCATCCGTGGACCAGTCTCTGGCCCGCGTAGCGGCCAGAACGGTAACGGCGCGCCGACGCGCAACCGTCTGCCTGATTGGGCGCAGGAAGGCGACGCGCCGCGCGGCTATGGCCGCGACGAATAGCCAGGCCGACAGAGGCTCACATGAGCGGACGCGCGAGCGCGTAACGTTCACCGTCCGCTCACGTTCTGGTGTACACTCATTCATGGGTAGCGCGTTCGTGCCGCGCGTGCGACCGTATGTGACCACGTTTGACCAGGTGTAACCAGGTTTGGACAGCGCGCCCTCCGACGGCTCGCCTGGCACGCAGAAGCCGCTCGCAATGAAAAGGAGCTCATCCCTTGTTCGAAGATGCCCTCGCGCAAGTGCCACTGTTCCAGGGCCTCACTCGACGCGAACTGCAGGTTCTCAGCGCCAATGCGCGTGAGCGCGAGTATCCCGCTGGCGCCACGTTGATGCGTCAGGGCGAGACGGGTGTCGGCCTGTTTATCATCACCTCTGGCATGGTACACGTCAGCCAGACGAGCGCCGCTGGCGAGACCCACGAGCTGAGCGACTTCGGGCGCGGAGCCGCGCTGGGCGAGCTGTCGCTGCTCGACGACATGCCGCGCACCGCGACCGTCGTGGCGAAGGAGCCGACCAAGGCCATCGTGATTCCCGTGTGGGACTTCCGCGCGTCGCTGCGCGAGGCGCCCGACATCAGCATCAAGCTGCTGACGGTGCTGAGCCATCGCCTGCGCGCTGTCGAGGCGCAGTCCGCGTCCCACGGCTGAGGCGCGTGGCGCCGCTCTCTGTCCCCCTCTCGGTGCGCGAGAGGGGGACAGTCGTTTTCCAGGGGGTCACCTGGCACAGGCCACTGGCGCGGGTCAATCGGTGATGGCGCCGGTCGCGCCGGTCGCGCCAGGACGCCGACCGCGCCGCGCGAGCGTGTACCAGCCGCCCGCGATCACAAGCGCGAACGCCAGCAGCAGCAGCGCCTCTGGCGCGCCCAGTGGCAGGCGCGGCAGCCAGCCGGGCAGCGCGTTCGCGCTGGCGTGCCGACTGGTGGGCGAGTCGCCGAAGTGACTCAGCGACATGACGCCATCCGGCGTGATGCTCAGGTCATAGGTCACCGCTTCGCTGGGCGCATCCAGCGCCACATAGGTCAGCCAGCTATCGGAGCGCACCCAGCTCATGTTGCGGTCAGTCGAGAGGTCGTGATAGAGCGTTGGGGTCATGCGCTCCTGGAAGGCTATCCGCAGCCCCCGCGCACCGCCCACCAGCGAGCCGACGGCGGATTGGCCAGCGGCGGCCGCCAACGCGCTCGTGTTGAGCGGCTGATCGGTCAGGAAGTAGAGATCGGCATGCACGATCTGCCCGTCGAGCGCCAGCACCTCCAGCGGGACCCACGGATGCGGCGTGCGCATGGTGATCAGCACAGGCGCGCCATCGCCGGACTGCTGGCCACGCGCCTGCGCCGCGGCGGTATCATATTTGGCGGCCATGAAGATCGGGCTGCCCTGGGCGTAGAGCAGCAGGTGGGCGCGCGTATCGCCATCCACCGAGAAACCGTTGTGGGCGCACCAGTCCAGCACGGCCTGGCCGCTGCCGCGCAGCACGGTGATGTTGAGGGCCTCGATCGTGACCTGCTGCAAGACCTGCGCGGCGGCTGGCGCAGCCGCGCCCGCCTGATTGTCTTCGGTGAAGAGGAGTTGCGGCTGCGTCTCGCGCGCCAGCCGTTGCAGTGTCCACTTGCCGCCCGGCTGAATCGAGAGCGGCACGGCTGGCAGCGGAACGATCCAGCCGAGGTCTTTGACGCTGCCCTCATAGGTGAAGCTGGTCAGATAGCGCTCGATGCCGTTGTGCCAGGCGATCAGCGTGGCGGCGCGGCCCAGGCGCACATCGCCATCGGGCGCTACCAGCCCGCCACAGGCCAGCGCGGGAGCCGCCTGCAGCGCCTGAAACAGCCCAAGGCAGCAGACCAGGCCAAGCGTCACCAGAATAGATCGCCCGCGCGCACGGACGCGTGAACTCCTGCGCATGTTGGATGCTCCTGTTCGATTGCTCCGCCAGGTGGTCGGGGGAATCAGGACAACTCACGACGCGGTTCGAGCGCTCGTTATCCTGACGGCGCACTTGGCGGAACAGTTCCCCTGGCGCCGGCGAGCAAACCAAACTCCCCTCTCCCGCGCAGCGGGGAGGGGTTGGGGGTGGGGGCGCACTCAGTCGCTCAGGGTCGGCTTGGGCGGCTGCCCCTGGCGTCGGCGGCGCAGCCAAGCCGCCAGCGAGGCTTCGGCGCCCTGCTCGCCAGGATGGTAGTAGGCGCGGTCGGCCAGCCGCTCGGGGAGGTAGGCTTGCAGCCGCTCCGGCGGCGGGCGCAGCGGATCAGCCGGGTCGGGCGCGCCCGCGTAGCGGTCGTGGGCGTAGATGTAGTCTTTGCCGTAGTCCAGCTCGCTCATCAGGCGGGTCGGCGCGTTGCGCAGTTGCAGTGGGACGGGATCATTGCGCGTCGCCGCGACATCCTCGCAGGCCGCTCCGTATGCGCGATAGACCGCGTTGCTCTTGGGCGCGGTCGCCAGATAGATGGCCGCCTCGGCCAGCGCCAGCGCGCCCTCGCCCGCGCCGAGAAAGTGAACCGCCTGCTGCGCCGCCATGCACAGCGGCAGCGCGTGCGCGTCGGCCAGCCCCACATCCTCAGTGGCGAAGCGCACCAGTCGCCGCGCCACATACAGCGGGTCTTCGCCCGCCTCCAGCATGCGCGCCAGCCAGTAGACCGCCGCATCAGGGTCCGAGCCGCGCAGCGACTTGTGCAGCGCCGAGATCAGGTTGTAGTGCTCCTCGCCGCCCTTGTCATAGAGCAGCGCGCGATGCTGCGCGGCATCCTCCACGGTGGGCAGATCGAGCAGCCGCGAGCCATCGGGTTGCTCAGCGCTGACGCTGGCGCCCAACTCCAGCAGGTTGAGCGCGGCGCGTGCATCGCCATTGGCCATATTCGCCATATAGGCCAGCGCGTCGTCCGTGACGATGAGCCGCAGCGCGCCCAGCCCGCGCTCCTCATCGGCCAGCGCCCGTCGCAGCAGCTCCAGGATGTCCTCATCGCTGAGCGCCTTGAGCGTGTAGACGCGCGAGCGCGAGAGCAGCGC
>JAICVT010000148.1 GCA_025935235.1 Ktedonobacterales bacterium
CCGAGGCGCGCTCGATCACCGCGCGCAGGCGCCCGCCAGCGCCACACGGCGGGTGGCGATTGTGACGGAGAGCACCTGCTGCCTGCCGACCGAGCTGGCTCAGCGACATGGCATAGCGATCCTGCCGATTCCCTATACGCTGGGCGAGGCGGAGTACCGCGACGGCGTTGATCTGACACGCGCGCGTTTCTATGAACTGCTACAAGCCACACGCGCCGTGATGCGCACCTCGCCGCCGTCGCCCGGCGAATATCTGGACGCCTGGCGCCGTGCCGATGCGCGCGGCGAAGACATTCTGACCATCAGCGTGGATGGCTCCATCAGCACGATGAGCCGCTCCACACACATCGCTCTGCGGCTGGCGCCCTCGGCGCTGCCCCAGGCGCGCATCGAGGTCGTGGACTCACATTCGGCTGGCATGGGCCAGGGGTTCGTGGCGCTGGCCGCCGCGCGCCTCGCCGCCACAGGCGCGCCGCTCAGCGCGGTGGTCGCCGAAGCGCAGCGGGTCGCCAGCCGCGTACAGCTCGTCGTCGCGCTCGACACGCTCGACTACCTCGCGCGCTCCTCGCGCATCCCACAGGTCGCGGCCATCATCGGCGGCATGCTCTCGATCCGCCCGGTCTTCGCGATGGGCGCGAGCGGGCTGCATGTGCTGGCGCGCCCGCGCACGCGCAGCCGCTCCATCGCGCGCGTGCTGGAGCAGGTGCGCGCAGCGGTACCGGAAGGCGCGCGGCTGCATGCCGCCGTGCAGCATGCCTGCGCCGAGCGCGAGGCGGCTGAGCTGGAGCAGGCAATCCGCCAGAGCTACGACTGCGCTGAGCTGTATACGACCGAGTTCACCCCCGTCATGGGCGGCTATTGCGGGCCGGGTCTACTCGGCGTGGCGTTCTACCACGATGATCCCGCCTCCACGCCCGTCGTGCCGGACGGAACCCATGACTAACCAACAACAGGGAACATGGCATGCTGGGCGCACAGTCGCGCTCTTGGGCGCCGCCTACCTCTACGGCTCGCTGCCACTTGTCTACTGGCTGGGCCAGCGGGCGCGCGTGGACCTGCGCCGTGCCGGCTCTGGCAACGTCGGCGCCACCAACCTGCTGCAATACGGCGGCGCGACCGGCAAGGCGCTGGCCGCCGCCGGATGGCTCTTCGACGCCTCCAAGGGCGTCGCGCCGCCAGCCGTCGCGCGCGCGCTGGGCGCCCCGCCCGCCGTGGCGGCGCTGGCGGGCGCACTGGGCGTCGCCGGGCAGTGCTGGCCGATCACGCTCGGCTTTTGTGGCGGGCGCGGCATCAGCGCCTTCGTCGGCGCGGCTGCGCTGATTGATCCCGTCGCGTGGGCGGCAAGCCTCATCCCGATGATCGTTGGCTCCGGCTGGCGGGTCGCCACGAACCGCCGCGCGTCCACGCCCGCCGATGGGAAGCCCAGCCGCAGCCGCTCTGTGCCGCTGGGCTGCTTCATCGCCACGATCGTCTTCCCGCTAGTGTGCGCCCTGCGCCGAACGGAGGACGGCTGGCTGGCGCCGCTGGCGCTCTCGGCGGTTGTCGCGCTGCGGCGGCTCACGGCGGCGCTGCCTGATGACGCGCTCGCCGGGCCGCGCAAACAGCCGCGCGCACTGGTCTACCGCTTGCTCTATGACCGCAATACAAAGGATTGAAGGGATTGACCGCTAACGCAGGGAGGCGTTGACTATCTACCCCAGAACAACAACGACAATCCAGACGCGGCCACGCATCCTGCTGCTGGCGATGCTGCCGATCGGCGACACGATCTGGCTGGCGCCCACCACGCGCGCGCTGCGGGCGCGCTATCCCGCCGCCAGCATCTCCGCGCTGGCCTATCCATCGAACGCGCCGGTCGCCGCGCTGTTGCCGGGAGTTGACGAGGTCACGCAGTTCGATCCCAGGCGCGACCTTGCGCAGGCTTACACGCTCGCGCGCCTGCTGGCCAACCTGCGTGGGCGCCGCTACGACTGGGCGATCACCTTCACCAGCCCTGCCTTCAAGTGGATCAGTCTGCTCTCCGGCATCCCGCAGCGCACCTATATGAAGTTTGATCGCCTGTGGTGGCTGATCCCCGCGCGGCACGATCGCTGGCGCGCCACGCACGCGACCGAGCACTATTACGACGCCGCCCGCGAGTTGGATCTTCCTCCCTGGCGCGGCGTAGATCGCCGCCCAGCGCTCGCGCTGCCCGCCACCGCCCGTCAAGAGGCGCGGCGTTTCCTGCGCGACCAACGGGTAGCGCCGCGCGGCGCACGGCGCCTGGTGGCTATCCATCCGGGCGGGGCTGGCCTGAACGGGCAGAAGCGCTGGCCCGCCGCGAGCTTCGCCGCGCTGGCCTGTCGCCTGGCGCGCGTGCGCGATGTGCGCATCATGGTCATGGGCGGACCTGACGAGATCGAGCTGGCACGACACGTCGCGTGGCTGGCCCGCGACTGCCACCCAATCGTCGCGGCCGGCGCAACCTCGCTGCTGGGCAGCCTGGCGCTGGTCGAGCGGGCCGACCTGTTCATTGGCGACGACTCTGGCCTGCTGCACGCCGCCGCCGCGCTCGGCATTCCCTACATCGGCCTCTTCGGCCCGACCTCGCCGGCCAGCTTTCATCCTGTCCCCGTGCGCGCCGGGCAAGGCCGCCTGCTGCTGGCGCGCGGGCAGAGCGAAGATCCTATCGCGTTTGTCGGCAGCGATGTCATCTGGAAGACCGTGCGCTGTGTAGGCGCCGCGCATGCGATGGAGCGTATCCGTGTGGACGACGTGCTGCTGGCCGCCACGCAGGCGCTGGCGGACTCCACGACGCTCTCCACCTTCACGCCGCGCGCGGAGGAGCCGCGCCTGGAGGCGAGTTCGTCCGCGCGCTGATCCGCCACCGAAACTGCTGGCGCCCAGGATGAATCGAGGATGAGAGGCAACCCATGCGAGACGCGCTCGAACGCCATCGCTCGCTCCAGGCGCTGGTGGGACTGGCTATCGTCGCGCTGGTGATCTATGTCATTCACGCCGTCTGGAGCGCGCTGGCCATCGTCGGCGATGTCTTTCTGATCTTCCTGCTGGCGTGGATCGTCATGTTCATCCTGGAGCCGCTCTCCAGCCGCCTGCAACGCCTTGGGCTGCCGCGCATCGTCGCCGTCTCGCTCATCTATCTCGCGCTGCTACTCGCCGCTGTCGGCATGGCGGCGCTTGCCGTACCCGTGCTAGAGGCCCAGGTCAGCTCGCTCGCCACCCGCATTGGCGCCATCCTCTCGCCACGTGCGGGCAGCAACGGCCTCAGCGCGCAGGTTGCTGGCCTGCTCAAGTTCCTCGGATTCAGCACAAAGGACGCCACCACGCTGAGCGCGCAACTCGTCAACGAGGCGCGCGGCGCCATCAGTTCGCTCTCGCGCACATCCGTGGGCAATGCACAGCAATTGCTCGTCACCATCGGCACGGTCATGTTCGACGCCACACTGGTCGTCATCATCTCGTTCTACATGATGATGCAGGGCGACGTGCTGGTCGAGGCGGTGGTGGTACGTCTGCCGCCGCGCTGGCTGCCAGACGCGCGCCTGTTTCAGCACAACATCACCGAGATCTTCGCTGGCTTCTTCCGGGCGCAGGTCATCGTCGGCGCTATCTATGCGCTGCTCACCTGGATCATTCTGGCATTCTTTGGCCTGGGCGACGCCTGGTTTGTCGCGCTCATCTCAGGCGCGCTGATCTGGCTGCCCTTCATCGGCGCGTTCCTGGCCGTCGTGCCGCCGATTCTGCTGGTCGCCGTGGTGACGCCGTCAAACCTGCTGCTCATCAAGCTGGCGATCCTCGCCCTGCTGCTGGGCGCCGCACAGCACATCGCGCTCAACCTGATCGCGCCTCGCATCTTTGGCCAGCATATGCGCGTGCCAACGCTGATCCTCTTCGCGGCGCTGCTGCTGGGCGCGGGCGAGGGCGGCGTCTGGGGCGCCTTCTTCGCCGGGCCGGTGGTGGGCGTCGCCTATGCCATGCTCGAAGTCTTCTACGGTCGCTTTAGCGCGTCCTCGACGCTCTTCCAGGCAGAGCAGCGACCTGATGAAGAACTCGCGGAACTGCGCGCCATGACGGTCTCTGGCATACGCCGGAAAGTGCAGTCCTCTCCGCTGATACGGCGGACCACAAGCGGATCTGAATCCGGCGAGCCGCGTGGCGCGCACGACGCGCACGACTCCGGGCGGAGGCCCAACAGCGACCCCACCGACTCACACCCCGAGGCGCCCGGCTGACGCTGGCCAGACGGGATGGTAGGGATACCATTGCTCCGGGTCAGCGCGTATGATGCGCTCGAATCCAGCCGCCATCGCCGCTGTCATTGCCAGCGCATCGGCCTCGCTGTCGCGCGAGCGCTCTGGAGGGTAGAGCGGCTCTTGCGCCTCTAGCCGATAGCGTCCGCCCGGCAGGCGTATGCACTGGATGACCATCAACGGCGCGCCAGTGGTCAGGGCGAGCCGCGCCGGTCCGACCGGGAAAGGCGCGGGCGCGCCGAAGAACTCCACATCCACCGTCTGCACGCCCGCTGGCGCGATGTCGCTGAGCATCACCACGAACTCCTGGCGGCGCAGCGCGCGAAAGAGCGAGCGCAGCGATTGATTGCGCGGCGCCAGCGTCACGCCTCTCGAGCGGCGCGAGCCAGCGACCAGTTCGGTCCCCCAGTCGCTCTCGGTGACGATGGTGAGCTGGCAGCCATAGGCCTGCGCGAAGGCCGCCGCCACATCCCAGCATCCGGCGTGTGGCAGCGCGAAGATGACGCCGCGCCCGCGCGCCATCGCCGCCTCAAGTCGCTCCACGCCCACGGTATCCGCCAGCGCCAGGATCTCCTTTGGCGCCATCATGCGCGACGCCAGAAAGTCCATCGCCATGCGCCCGTAATTGCGCAGGCTGCCGTGCGAGGCGGCGGTGGCGCGCTCTGGCCCAACCACCCGCCGAAAGTTCAGCTCGGCGTCGCGCCGTGGCCGAGCGAGCAGCGGTCCCAGCGCCCACACCACCCCATCGGAGATGGCATAGCGTGACGTGGCCGGCAGCCGATGGGCGCCCGCTGAGACGCCATCGAGCAGCACTCCCGCCGCCGCCAGGCTCCATCGCCACGCGCGCGCCCGCGCCGCTCGCCACAACGGCCGCATGTCTGCTGTCGCGCTCGCCGTGACCCGCTCACTCTCCATCTAGCGCATTCCCTCCATTGTCTGGCCCCTTACCCGGCCCGTTGTCTGGCTCACCACACGCGAATCGCGCGGCCCGTCACCCGCTCGATGCCTGCGGCTGCGAATCGCGCTGGCTGCTTTCGTCCCGCCGCTGATCTGGCCGCTGATCGTGCGCGCTGTCGTCCTCGTCCCGTGGCTCCTGCTGATCCTGGTGATCCTGTTTGCTCTGCCCGTTCGCATCTTTATTGGCGTCTTTATTGACATCTTTGCCCGACCGCATATGGGTGAAGAGTGGTCGAATCTCGCTCCGCAAGAAAGCGACCACCATCGCCGCGATGACGATGGACGACAGGATACTCAGGATGCGGTTAGCGAAGACCGCGCCAAGCGCTGTGTTGCGCGAGACGCCGACGGCCAGGAACGCGCCCAGCCCGCTCACCTCGATGACGCCAAAGTCAATCGGCAGGGGGAAGATCAGCGAGAAGGCCAGCGAGAAGAGATAGACCGCCAGCGCCTGGGTGAATGACACGCTCTGGTCGCCCAGCGCCCGCACGACGACGAACAGCGCCGCGCCCGCCAACACCTGATAGACCGCCGAGAGGGCCAGGGTGATTGCAAGCGAGCGCGGCGTCATCAGATTCTTGGCGCCCTCGCGGAAGCGCACCAGCTCGTCTGCCACATTGTTGAGCCAGCGGCGCCTGGTGACCCAATCGGGTCGGCCAGTGCTGTGGTGAAACCGCGCGAAGAGCCAGACACACAGGGCAAAGACGGCGACACCAACCAGAATGAGCGGGCGAAGCCATGTGGTCCAGGCGCCCAGCCCCAGAATCACGACGCCCGTCAGGCTGATCGCTACTTCCTCGATCACCACCAGCGTCGTCGCGGAGGAGGTCAACCCGAAGTCAACGCCTCGCGATTGCTGGAGCACATAGTTCTGGAAGTAGTTCCCAATGGGCAGGATCTTCGTGACCTCTGAGAGTACATAGGCGAAGATCTCCGTGCGCATGGGCGCCTTCACACCTAGCACAACCATGGTGTAGCGCCACTGGACACCGCGCACGACCTCATAGCCGATCATCAGCAGCAGGTAGTAGAGCAGGTCAATGCGGTGGAAGCTGGCCATGATGGCGCCGACCTTCTTCAGGTCGGAAAACGAGAGCAGCGCCGCGATCAACGCCACCGCCAGCACAAGCGGAATGAGCGTCTTCGGCTTGATGAGCGTGCGCAGCGCATGCTTCATGCGGCGTCACTCCACTCGCTCACGCCCGCGCGCCCGACCGTCCGGGGACCCATACGCCATCACCTCCTTGCCGAGACATCGCGGATACGCGCTCAGTGAGGGCGGAGCAATCGAACGTCGCGCAAGCTCACCTATACCGCTGCCTCTAGCAGTCCCCGCGCCACTTCGCAGCCTTGCGCTGGGCAATAGCACAGCGGAGCCAGCGACGGAGCCAGCGACGGAGCCAGCGACGCATACAAAACCTTCAGCGCTGCTCCCTATCGGCAGCGCTGAAGGTCGTTGGATAAGAGCCTTTGGCTCGGCGCGCTCTCAGTGGGTCGTCAGGCTGGCAGCGGGCTGGTTGCGCCGCACGAGCGCGCTCAGCGACTGGATGACGCGCCGCGCCCAGGCGGAGACGGGCGTCTCGGTAAGCTCCACCAGCACGCGCGCATTGAAGACGAAGAGGAGGATCGAAAGCGGCGGCATCAGCGTATCGAGTGTGATGCCCTCATTATACGCATTCGACGGGTTGATCCACGGAATGATGCTATCGCCCATGAAGAAGTGGAAATTGACGCACAGGAACGCGCAGACCAGCGTCGCCACGGTAGCCGCGCCAATCTCTACCGTCAGCAGGCGATGCTCAGGCGCGCCACGGCGGCGCATCGGCCCGGTTAGCGCGACCGCGCCGATCAGCAGCGCGAACCCGACCAGGATCTCAGTCTCCTCGATCAGATAGCCAAAGAAAACGCTGTGCGGCAGCACGACGCGCTCCAGCAGCGCCACGTACCAGCCGTTCGGATTGTCCTGCATGCCTTGTCGCAACACATCCGCCAGCCCTTGCGGGAACGAGCCAGACAGTATCTTATTCGCGCCAGATACCAGCCACTCCCAGGCGATCACTAGCTGAACTGCCGCCGCCACCCACCGCGCGTCACGACTCATCATAGCCGTTACCCTCTCACTGATCTCTCGCTCGTTCCGGCGCCACAGGCGCCCGCGCCAAGTCACCTGAACACGAGTATCGGCGGCTCCGCTCACAGCGACATCACAGCCCGATCACGGCGCCTCACGGCCGCATCACACGTCAACGTCGCCAGCGCGGCGCTGGCCTGACTTCGCGGCATCCGGCGTCTATCGCTGTGATGCGCACGTGAGAAATTTGGCGCTGCCTGAGATGTCGCTAAGAGGCGCCTCCACTACCCTGTGACGGAGTTGAGCCAGAACGAAATCATCATCGCGCGGTTCACAGCGTCACAGTATCCAGGGGATCGAGAGGGAGCAGCATGACCATAGACGAGAAGTCACTCGCGGAGGCCTCCACTTCATCACAGAGCGCGGAATCATCCGCAACGAGCGATGACACCGCGCACAACGGCGCACGCTCGATCGTGACGTGGCCACCCTCGGCTGACGAGCTGGACGCGATGGAGCAGCGGCTCGACGCTGGCGCGCCCGCCTCCACGCCCGACCCCGCCTCGCCAGCGGTGGAGCAATGGCCAGTGTGGCTGCAGAAGCAGTGGATCGCCTCGCAGCGGCGACGCGCCTGGCAGATGGCGCATCCGCCGACGCTGGCTCGCCGCATCTTCTCGCCCAGCGGAATCCTGATCGTCAGCCTCGTGCTGCTGCTCGCGCTGGTCACAGCCGGCGTCGGCGCGGCCCTCACCAGCCAGGGCGCGCCCGCGTCCGGAGGCTCGACGAGCGCCAGCGGCGGCTCATCCAGCGGCTCTGGCATGACGATGGGCGGCCAGCAGAGCGGGCAGAGCACAGCCAACGTCCCCGACGCCACACAGCACTATGGCAACCAGCCCGCGAAGTTCACGCTCGACCCCGACGGCGCGAAGCACTTCACGCTGACCGCCCAGCAGGTCATGTGGCAGCCGGTGAAAGGCCAGAAAGTGCTGGCTTGGACGCTGGATGGCACGGTTCCCGGCCCGATGATTCAGGCCACCGCAGGCGACCATGTGCGCATCACCATCGTCAATCACCTGCCCGAGGCCACCACCATCCACTGGCATGGGCTGGAAGTGCCGACTGATAACGACGGTGTGCCGCCCATCGGCATGCAGCCGATTGAGCCGGGGCAGTCCTATACCTACGACTTCACGCTGCAAGATCAGGACGCCGGGACGCATTGGTATCACAGCCACTACGACGACCTGACCCAGGTGGGCGGCGGCATGTATGGCGCATTCATCGTCGCGCCGCGTCCCGGCAGCCCGGAGTATCAGGCGATGGCGCCAATCCTGAACGCCCAGGTCAACCAGACGCTCTTCATCGGCATGCTGGGCAGCTACTACGTCATCAACGGCAAGAGTTTCCCTGACACGCAGCCCATCGTGGTCAAGCATGGCCAAACGGTGCATCTCAGCCTGATCGGCGCCGATGTCATCGCCATCCACCCGATGCACCTGCACGGCCACAGCTTCCAGGTCGTCGCCGAGGATGGACATATGCTGCCCGCGCCGTACATCAAGGACACCCTGGCGGTCGCACCCGGCGAGACCTACGACGTGACGTTCTACACTTGGGCGGCGCCGGGCAGTGTCTATCCGCTACACTGCCATATTCTGACGCACCTGATGAACCCAGGGCAGACCTCCGGCGAGATGGGCGGTCTCATCACCCTGCTGGAGTACCAGAAGTAGCGAGAAAGCGCTGAATCCGCTCACATTCGTCGCGGCAAGCATAAGGGGGCGCCTGCAGTAGCGCGGGCGTCCCCGCTTGTCGCTCCGTGTCAGGCGCTACTCCAGTTCGACGCTGAGATAGCGGCTCAGCAGACGTGTGCGCCACACGGCGCGCACCGTGAAGAGCCAGATGATGATCGCCGCTGCTAGCAGCAGATACTCCTGGAGGCTAAGCGCGCTCAGCGCGAACCATCCGCGCAGGAGCGGGAGCGCCATCATTCCGAAGAACACCACCATCATACTGAGCGCGAGCCACGCGGGACGGTGGTCCTGGCTGAGTGGGTTTGCTCCGACCCACCACGGCGTCGGCGGTTCCACGAAGACGACCAGTAGCAGCCCGCACATCACCAGAAACATCGTCAGCGCGGACTGCGCAACAGGAAAGTCATCAGTGGAGGCGACCGCGGTCGCACCTCCCGTGGCGCCCGCTTGGGCAAGGCGCAGCCAGAGTATCCCAACGAAGAGCAGCAGCCCTATCACGCCGGTGAGCAGCATCGGTGGCACGATGAAATGCAATAGTCGGCGGATGAGCCGTCCCTGCGGCGCCGGGCCCGGACGCGCCCAGACAGCCAGCGCGATCGCCGGGACGCCTACCGAGAAGAACGTGACCAGCGAACCTTGCCGCAGCTCCAGCGGGAATACGCCGACGACCAGCGACGAGAGGATCACCAGCCCGATAGTGCTGATGCGTGTGAGAAACAGCTTCAGGATGTCTTGCATGCCATGCAGGATGCGCTGCCCCTCCGCGACAGTTGGCGCCAGCACCGCAAATGAGTCCTGCATCAGGACGACGTCCGCGACATATCGCGCCATCTGGCTTCCACTGCGCATCGCGATCCCCAGATCGGCCTGCTTGAGCGACAACACATCGTTGACCCCATCGCCAATCATCGC